>NZ_MUYZ01000077.1:0-24109 GCF_003013775.1 Micromonospora sp. MH33 | reverse complement strand
CGGCCCGCCAGGCGGCGCGCAGGCCCCGACCCACCGGCACCGCGGTGTGCCGCCACACCCAGCCGAGGGCCAGCCCCAGCGGGCGCAGCGTCAGCCGGTAGAGGAAGCGCAGCACCCGGCCGGCGAGCCGCCAGGCCCAGACCAGCGCCGCCCCGACGACCCGGGCCACCCACCACAGACCCCGCCCCAGCAGCACCAGCCCCGCGGCCAGCGCCCGGCCGACCGGGGCGAGCAGCCGGGCCAGCCACCGCAGCGACGGCACCACCAGCTCGCCGAACAGCCAGGCCAGCGGGATCAGCAGCAGGTGCCGCGCCAGCCAGCCCAGACCCCGGGCCAGCCACACCAGCGGCTGCCCGACCAGCGTCCGGAGCACCCAGGCCAGGGGCCGCCACAGCGCGTGCCGCAGCAGCCAGCCCAGTGGCCGCAGCAGCCAGTGCCACAGGAACCGTCCGACCGGGGTGAGCAGGTAGCGGTGCACCGCCCGGCCGGTCGCGGCGACCAGCTCCCAGAGCAGGCGTACCGGGAGCACCACGGCCAGGGCGACGGCGCGGACGACGGCCGCGATCAGCGGCAGCTCCGCGGAGTCCGGGACGGCGGGCGGCCGGGACGGGTCGGCGGGACGGAGGGTGGAGGGGCCGGTCACGGCGTCACCGTAGTGGCCGCCGGCAACCGCTCCGGTCAGCCGGGGGCCAGCGCCAGGTCGGCGACGACCGGGAGTGGTCGGAGGCGCTGTCCGCGTCGCCGCCGCGGACCACCCGGACCGTGCGGGCCGCCGCGGCCAGCGCCGGGGTGGCGAGCAGGTAGTCCAGCCGCATCCCGGCGAACTCGGCGCCGCCGTGCCGGGTCGGCACGGTCAGCCCGTCCGACTCGCCGCCGCCGGAGTGCCGCCAGAGGTCGACCAGGCCGGCGTCGAGCAGCCGGGCCACCGCGCGGGTGTCGACGGTACGGCCGTCGCGGCGCAGGTGGCGCCGCCGGTAGAGGGCGGCGAGCCCGGCCAGCCGGGCGGTGTGGTCGACACCCGGCTCCAGGGTGTTCAGGTCGCCGGCGAGCAGGGCCAGCGCTCCCCCGGTCCGCCGCACCGCCACCGCCAGCCAGTCGGCCTCCATTCGCCGCCCCCCACCCGAGTACGGGTTCAGGTGGGTGCTGAACAGGGTCAGCGGGCCCTCCCCGGTGGCCACCTGGACCCGGGCCGTGGCGTGGTGGAACGGGCGTCGTACCCGGCCGGAGCGGAGCACCCGCAGCGGCGGGCGGACCAGCACGGCCACCGGCTGCCCGAAGCAGGACCGGGCCAGGTGCGGCACCATCCCGGCCCGCTCCGCCAGGTCGGCCAGCCCGCCGCCCCGGTCCAGGCCGCGCAGCTCCTGGAGGGCCAGCAGGTCGGGGCGCTGCGCGGCGACCACGGCGACGATCCGGTCCCGGCGGTCGGTGCAGTCGCGGTCCCGCCCGCCGGTCCGGATGTTCCAGGTCATCACTCGCAGCATCGGCGCCCGGTCAGTCCTCCCGGCCGGCACTGGCCAGCTCGTCGTCCAGCTCGTGCACCTGCTCCGACTCGATGGCCGGCCGGTTGCCCCGGCGTACGTCCTCGTTGGGGCGGACCACCCACCAGAGCAGCGGGAGCCAGAGGGCGCCGAGCAGGATCGCGCCCATGAAGTCGGTGGGGTGGTGCATGCCCCGGTACATCCGTGAGGTGGCCACCCCCACCGGCATGATCACGGCCAGCGCCACGAAGAGCCAGCGCCACCAGCGGTCGGTGCGCGGCAGCACGATGATCGCCATGGCGGTCCACAGGCAGATGGTCGCCGCGATGTGCCCGGACGGGAAGGACGAGGTGGGCATCTGCCCGTCCAGGTTCTCCACCGGCGGGCGGGGCCGCTCCACCACCCGGGCGCTGGCCAGGAAGAGGCTCAGCTCGCCGAACATCGCCAGCACCACGAAGAGCACCGGCCGCCAGCGCTTCCAGACCGCCAGCACGATCGGGCAGAACACCAGCGAGACCAGCAGGATGGCGTGGGTGTCGCCGAACTTGCTCCACCACCAGCTCAGGTCGGTGAGCGTGTCGGTGCGCCGGTCGGCGAACCAGCGCGGGACCTCGGTGTCCAGGGTGTCGAAGACGGTGCCCTTGGCGTGGTGGCTCACGTACATGCCGAAGGCGTAGAGCGCGCCGAAGACGAGCACCCAGCCGACCAGCAGCTCGGCCACCGACGAGCGGGGGTGCTCCAGCACGTGCTCCTCGGCCGGCGCCGGCTTGATCTCCCGCCCCGCCTCGGGCTCCAGGCCCTCGGTGAGCGAGGGGACCGGCCGGCCGCGCTCGCGCCGCCACAGCCGGAAGGCGTACGCGGTGACGCCCAGCCAGGCCGCGCCGAGCAGCCAGCCGCCGAGCACGTCCGAGACGAAGTGCACGCCCAGCGCGATCCGGGTCAGCCCGACCAGGAGAACCAGCACGGCGGCGATCGCGATGGCCGGCTTGCGCCAGCGCGGCGCCACGGCCGGCAGGAACACCAGCAGCAGCGCCCCGTACGCGACGAACGAGCCGAGCGCGTGGCCGCTGGGGAAGCTGTTGCCGGGGGCGCTGGCCACCGGCACGTCCACCACCGGGCGCAGCCGCCCGACCAGCGCCTTGAGCGACGGGTCGAGGATCAGCCCGCCCACCCCGGTGATGATCAGGTAGACGGCGAGCCGGGACTGGCGGCGGATCAGCAGGCCGACCACCGCGATGGTGATCAGCCAGATGAGCACCGGCCGGCCGCCCAGGTCGGTGACCGCCTGGAGCACGGTGACCAGCGGGTGGTGCGGCGCCACCAGGCCGTTGAACCACTCGGCCGCCTCGTGGTCGGCGTGGTACAGCGGCCCCCAGTGGAACCGGACGAGCATGAGCAGCACGCCGAACCCGACGCCCGCGCCGGCCACGACGAGCAGGCCCGCCAGGCTCCGCTCGGCGAAGTGGCCGAGCGGGCGGCGCGTCGCCTCCTTGACCGCGGTCACCCCGCACCTCCCTTGTCCTCTGCGAGGCGCGCTGTACCCGATTCCCGCTCCGCGTACACGCAGGGGCCGTCAGAGGGCGGTCATGTCCCCGGTGTCGACCAGTTCCTCGCGCTCGGCCTCCGGCTCCCAGAGGTCGGGCTGGGCGGGCTCCTCCACGCCGATCCGCATGGCCTCCAGCTGGGCGGCGAAGGCCAGCCCCCCGAAGAGCGCCATCCCGGTCAGGTTGGCCCAGAGCAGCAGGGCCATCATCCCGGTCAGCGCGCCGTACGTCTGGCCGAATCCGCCGCTGTACTTCACGTAGGCGGCGAGCAGCAGGCTGGCCAGCCACCAGAGCGCGGTGGCGATGCCGGCGCCGAAGAAAAGCCAGGACAGCCCGGGCTGCTTGCGGCGGGGAGCGTGCCGGAACAGCACCGCAACGGCGAGCACGGTCAGGCCGAGGCTGAGCGGCCAGCGGATCACGTCCCACGCGGCGTGGGCGGAGTCGCCCCATTCGTAGTGCCGCCGCACCGAGTCACCCATCGCCCGGCCGCCGACCAGGATCAGGAAACCGGTCAGCGCGGGCACGCCCGCCATCAGCGCCAGGACCGCGGCGCGCAGGTACTTGGTCAGCGCCGGGCGGTCCCGCTCGACGCCGTAGATCCGGTTCGCGCCCCGCTCGATCTGCGCCATCGTGGTGGTCAGCGCGATCAGGCCGGTCAGCAGACCGAGGGTCAGCGCCAGCTCACCGGCCCGCTCGGTGCGCTCGGTGTCGGCCAGCAGCTCCTGCACCACGGACTCGCTCTGACCGGGGGTGATCGCCAGCACCGTGTCGGCGACCACCTTGCCCCCCTCGTGCACGCCGAGGTCGGTGATCAGACCGGTGAGGGCGATGAGGAACGGCACCACGGCCAGGCAGAGCTGCAACGCGAAGGCCCGGGAGTGGCTGAAGCCGTCGCCGTAGCGGAACCGGATGAAGGCGTCCCGGAGCAGGTGCCAGCCGCCGTGCCGGCGCAGGGTGCGCCAGGCGTCGTCGGCGGAGAGTTCGTTCTCCGCCATGAGCCGGGTCTCCGGGACAAGCTTGGTGCTACTCACGGCGGCCCTCCTCGACCAGCCGCCCACCGCGCTCGGCGGCGGCGTCGGCGTCCACCGACAGGTCGGGGTGGCGCGCCGGTCGCGGCACGCAGAGCCAGAGCGATCCGGGCCGGATCTCGGCCTTCAACGACCGGCCCGGCTCGATCAGGTCGCCGTCGAGCTGCCGGGGCTGCGCCCGGTTGCTGGTGATCTCGACCTTGCGGCCCCGGAACACCTCCATCCGGGGCACGCTGCCGCGTCGCCGCAGCACCGCCCAGCCCATGGCCAGCCAGTGGCCGAGCGTCCGCGGCGTCAGCACCGCCACGTCGAGCCAGCCGTCGTCCGGCTCGGCGTCGGTGAGCAGGCGTACCCCGCCCTGGAGCCGGCCGACGTTGGCGATCAGCACCGAGCGGGCCCGCCGGCGCAGCGGCGGCCCGCCGTCGATCCGGATGGAGACCCGCATCGGCCGGTCCCGGAGGTGCTTGGCCGCGCCCATCAGGTAGGCCGGCCAGCCGATCCGCTTCTTGGTCGTCTCGGAGGTGGAGTCGAGCATCTGCGCGTCGAAGCCCATCCCGGCCATCACGGCGAAGCACTGGTCGCCGACCGCGCCGACGTCGAGGCGGCGCATGCCCCGCTCGACGGCGACCTCCAGCCCGGCGGCGAGGTCGTTGGAGAGGCCGAGGTTGGCGGCGAGCAGGTTGCCGGTGCCCTGGGGCAGCACGGCGAGGGCCACGTCGGTGCCGGCCAGCGCGGTGACGCAGGCCATCACGGTGCCGTCTCCGCCGCAGGCGAAGACGACCTCGGCGCCGGCCTCGACGGCCGCCGCGGCCTGGCCCCGGCCGGTGTCCTCGACCGTGGTCTCGTACCAGGTCGGCTCGGGCCAGCCGGCGGCGGCGAGAGCGCCGCCCACCGTTCGGCGGAAATCGTCGAGATCGGTCACCTTGACCGGGTTGACCACCACGGCCGAGCGCGGGGTGTGGTTGTCCGCGGTCACCGGGCGCTTGTCGTCTCCACCGTCCACGGCGCCAGTGTGCAGCAAGCGGGGCGGTGCAGCGACCCGGCGGGCACGGACGTTGCGAGAACCGCAAACAGGTTTGAACCCGGCCGGCCCCGTGACGGTGACCGGCCGGATCGGTCAGGCTGCCGTGCGCAGCGCCGCCTCGACCCGCCGGCGCAGGTCGTCGAGGTCGGCCCCGGCCTCGGTGAGCACCAGCGCGGCCAGCCCGTTGCCCTCCCGCAGCAGGCCGAGCAGGATGTGCTCGGTGCCGATGTGGTGGTGGCGCAGCCGCAGCGCCTCCCGCAGGGACAGCTCCAGCACCTTCTTGGCCCGTGGCGAGAACCGGCCGTTGTCGGGGCGGCGGCCCCACCACCGGCGCGGGGCGGGGGTCGCCTCGCGCAGCGCGTCCGGGCCGAAGGACTCCTCGATCCGGGCGACGATCGCGGCGAGGTCGATGCCGATCTCGCGCAGCGCCGCCGCGTCCGCCGCGCCGAGGCCGTCGACGCCGTGCGCGGTGTGCCGGGCCACCGCCGCGCGCAGGTCGTCGGCCCGGATGCCGCCGGCCGACAGCACCCGCACGGCCAGGTTGTCGCCGTCGGCGAGCACGCCGAGCAGCAGGTGCTCGGTGCCGACCGGGCGCCGGCCCTCGGTGCGCGCCTCGTCGACCGCGTGCCGCACCACCGCTCGGGCCCGGTCGGTGAACCGTTCGAACATCACGCCTCCCAGCTTCCGCGGACCGCCGGTCGCCCGGCGTGCTTCTTGTGGACCGCCTGCCGGCTGACCTCGAGGGCGTCGGCGATCTCCTGCCAGGACCAGCCCTGCCGTCGGGCGTTGTCCACCTGGACCACCTCCAGCCGTTCGAGCAGCCGGCGCAGGGCGAGCACGGCCCGCAGCCCGACCTTCGGGTCGGTGCTGCCGGCTGCCGCCGCGAGTTCCGTCGCCTGACTCATGCTGTCAACTTAGGTTGACACGGTCGTTGTGTCAACCCCGGTTGACACAGCGACACGTGGCCGCGACGTGCCGATCCGCGACCCGGACCGGTGTTACGGTCCGCAGGTGTTCCGCCGCCGCCCGCTGGACCAGCCGGTCCAGGCCCCCCGCCGGCTGGCCGTCGGCCGGCTCGCCCTGGAGGTCGCCGGGGGCAGCGTGGTCGGGCACCGCTACCCGGAGAACTTCGACGTGCTGCACGTCGACCCGGACCTGCCGCTGGTCGCGGTCGCCGACGGCATGGGCGACGGCGAGGGCAGCCGGGTCGCCGGCGCCACCGCGATGAGCACCTTCGTGGCGCAGGTCCGCGCCGGCTGGCCGGCGGTCCACGCCGCCGGGCTGCGCGCCGCCACGGCGGAGACTCAGCTCCGGGTACGCCGGGCCGGGGCGGGACTGGCCGGGCTGACCGGGTGCACGCTCACCGCCCTGGTCGCCGAGCCGGACGGCGGGCAGGGCTGGCTCGTCCAGCTCGGCGACTCGCGGGCGTACCGGCTGCGCGACGGGCTGCTGGAGCTGGTGACCGTCGACCACACCATGGCCTGGCTCGGCCTGCTGCACGGCTGGTGGCCGCCCGACTCGCCGGAGGCGGCCCGGGCCCGCTACCAGCTGCTGCGTTACGTCGGCCACCCCGACAGGCCCGAGCCGGACCTGCTCGCCGTGCCGCTGCACAGTGGGGACACCTGGCTGCTCTGCACCGACGGCGTGAGTGACCAGCTCGGCTACCACCGGCTGCGGGACCTGCTGTCCGCGCGGCGCGACCCGGCCCGGACCGTGCGGGCGCTGCTCGCCGCCAGCCTGGCCGAGGGCGGCGAGGACAACGCGACCGCGGTGGTCGTCCGCGTCCACCCGACCCTGCCCACCCCCCGCTGACCCCGCCCCACGACCGCCGTACCGGCTGATGGTCGACACCGTGCACGCGGTGGCGGCCCGGTCGTACCGGAACCGGCTCAGTTCCGCCGACCCGGTCCGGGCGCGCGACCACCCGACTACCGTGGGTGAGGAGAGCCTGGTCGGGAGGTGAGCCGGGATGCCCGCACCCACCCACGGCGCGGTGGTGGTCGGCGTGGGCAGCTCGGCCGAGGACCTCCAGGTGGTCCGTACGGCCGCCGCGGAGGCTGCCGCGCACGACCGGCCGCTGCACCTGCTGCACGCCTTCAACTGGGCGGCGGCCCTGGAGTCGTTCTCGGTGAGCGGCCCGCGCGCCGCCGCCGAGGAACTGCTGGAGCAGGCCGGGCAGGCGGCCGCCGAGGCCGCGCCCACGGTGCCGGTGACCGACGAGATCGTCGAGGGCTCCCCGGTCGAGGCGCTGATCCGGGCCTCCGACTCGGCGTTCCTGCTGGCGGTCGGCGACGGCGGCATGGCCGGCTGCGCGGCCTGCGTACCGGCCGACGCGCCGGCCGTGCAGCTCGCCGCCCGGGCCGGCTGCCCGGTGCTGGTCGGCCGGCTCGATCCGCCCCCGCCGGGACCGGTGCTCGTCGGCTTCGACGGGTCGGAGAGCTCGCGCGCCACCCTCGGGTACGCCTTCGACTGCGCCGAACGCCGGGGCGCCCGGCTGCTCGCCATCCACGTGGTGGAGCCCAACCAGCACCCCGACGGCGATGACGGCCTGCTCGACGAGGCCGTCGCCCGGCACGCGGCCCGGCATCCCCGGGTGGCTGCCGAGTGCCACACCGTCCGCGGCGACCCCGGGGCCGTCCTGCTGGAACAGTCGCGCTCGGCGCAGGTGGCGCTGGTCGGGGCGCGCGGCGACGAGCCGTTGCGGGGCATGCTGGGCGCGGTCAGCCAGACGCTGCTCTACCACTCACCGGCCCCGGTGATCGTCGTGCGTGGACTCGACCCCGACGACGAGGACGGGTCGTGACGCCCGCCCGACCCGGGACCTACGGCCCTGACGCGTCCGCCGGCCGCAGGGCGAGGCTGGACGTGCCGGGGGCGGCGGATCCGCTCCCGGGTGGCAGAAGACCCCGAGCCGCGAGAGGCTAACGCAGCATGGACACCGCTCTGGACCTGCACAGCCCGCTGACCGAAGACGAGCTGCGGCGGCTTGACGCCTACTGGCGGGCGGCGAACTACCTGACCGTCGGGCAGATCTACCTGCTCGACAACCCGCTGCTCCGCGAGCCGCTCAAGCCCGAGCACATCAAGCCGCGGCTGCTCGGGCACTGGGGCACCAGCCCCGGCCTCAACCTCCTCTACGCGCACCTCAACCGGGTCATCGTCGCCCGGGACCTGTCCGCCATCTTCGTCACCGGCCCGGGCCACGGCGGCCCCGCCCTGGTGGCCAACACCTGGCTGGAGGGCACGTACAGCGAGCTCTACCACCACATCCCCCGCGACGAGACCGGCATGCAGCGGCTGTTCCGCCAGTTCTCCTTCCCCGGCGGCATCCCCAGCCACGTGGCGCCGGAGGTGCCGGGTTCGATCCACGAGGGCGGCGAGCTGGGGTACGCGCTGAGCCACGCGTACGGGGCCGCGTTCGACAACCCGGACCTGCTGGTCGCGTGCGTGGTCGGCGACGGCGAGGCGGAGACCGGGCCGCTGGCCGGGAGCTGGCTGTCCAACGTCTTCCTCAACCCGGCGCGGGACGGGGCGGTGCTGCCCATCCTGCACCTCAACGGCTACAAGATCGCCAGCCCGACGGTGCTCGACCGGATCCCCGCCGAGGACCTGCTGGAGATGATGCGCGGCTACGGCTACCAGCCGTACGTGGTCGAGGGCGACGACCCCGCCCGGGTGCACCAGAGCCTCGCCGCGACGCTGGACCGGGCGGTCGACGAGATCGCCGAGATCCAGCGCCGGGCCCGCTCCGGCGGCGAGGTCGAGCGACCCCGCTGGCCGATGATCATCCTCCGCACGCCGAAGGGCTGGACCGGGCCGAAGGACGTCGACGGCAAGCACGTCGAGGGCACCTTCCGCGCCCACCAGGTGCCGATCGACGAGGTCCGGGACAACCCGGCGCACCTGGCCGAGCTGGAGCGCTGGCTGCGCAGCTACCGGCCCGAGGAGCTGTTCGACGCCACCGGCGGGCCGGTCGCCGAACTGGCCGAGCTGCCCCCGACGGGCGACCGGCGGATGAGCGCCAACCCGGTGGCCAACGGCGGGCGGCTGCTGCGCGACCTGGAGCTGCCGGACTTCCGTGACTACGCGGTCGACGTCGAGGAGCCGGGCGCACCCATGGCCGGCGCCACCGGCGCGCTGGGCCCCTGGATCCGCGACGTGATCTCCCGCAACCCGGAGACCTTCCGCCTGTTCGGGCCCGACGAGGTCGCCTCGAACCGGCTCGGCGCCGCCTTCGAGGTCACCGACCGGGCGTTCGTCGGCAACCGGGTCCCGGGCGACGACCACCTCTCCCCCGACGGACGGGTGATGGAGGTGCTCTCCGAGCACCTGTGCCAGGGCTGGCTGGAGGGCTACCTGCTGACCGGCCGGCACGGCGTCTTCACCAGCTACGAGGCGTTCATACACATCGTCGACTCGATGGTCAACCAGCACGCCAAGTGGCTCAAGGTGACCCGGCACATCCCCTGGCGGGAGCCGGTGGCGTCGCTGAACTACCTGCTCTCCAGCCACGTCTGGCGGCAGGACCACAACGGGTTCTCGCACCAGGACCCGGGCTTCATCGACCACGTGGTCAACAAGAAGGCCGAGGTGGTCCGGGTCTACCTGCCGCCGGACGGCAACACCCTGCTCTCCACCATGGACCACTGCCTGCGCAGCCGGCACTACATCAACGTGGTGGTGGCCGGGAAGCAGCCGGCGCCCAACTGGCTGACCATGGACGAGGCGGTCCAGCACGCCCGCCGCGGCCTGGGCATCTGGGACTTCGCCAGCACCGACGACGGCAGCGAGCCGGACGTGGTGCTCGCCTGCGCCGGCGACGTGCCGACCCTGGAGACGCTGGCCGCGGCCGACCTGCTCCGCCAGCACCTGCCCGACCTGAAGGTCCGGGTGGTCAACGTGGTCGACCTGATGCGCCTGCAGCCACCGTCGGAGCACCCGCACGGCCTGCCGGACAGCGAGTTCGACACCATCTTCACCCGCGACAAGCCGGTCATCTTCGCGTACCACGGCTACCCGTGGCTGATCCACCGGCTCACCTACCGGCGGACCAACCACGAGAACCTGCACGTCCGTGGCTACAAGGAGGAGGGCACCACCACCACGCCGTTCGACATGGTGATGCTCAACGACCTGGACCGCTTCCACCTGGTCATCGACGTCATCGACCGGCTGCCCGGGCTGCGCTCGCGCGCCGCCCACCTGCGCCAGGAGATGGTCGACACCCGGCAGGCCTGCCGCGACTACACCCGCCGGTACGGCGAGGACGACCCCCGGGTCGCCGAGTGGCGCTGGATCCGGGAGACCGACCCGGGTGTGCGGAGCGGACAGTGATCATGCGGAGTGAGCCTGCGGGCCCCGCAGCCGCGAACGAAAGGCCAGCACAGTGAACAGCGAGGAGATCCTGGTCGGCTACGACGGCTCCACCGACGCGTCGGTGGCCCTGGACTGGGCCCTGGACGAGGCGGGCCGCTCGGGCCGGCCGGTCCGGCTGGCGTACGTCTTCGAATGGTTGACCGTGGCCGGCTGGATCGGTCCCGGGGTGGCCCCCGGCGTCTGGCCCGACGAGACGGCCCGGCGACAGGTCGAGGACCTGGTCCGCAAGGCGGCGGCGGACGCCGCCGCCGAGCGGCCCGGGCTCACCGTGCGGGGAGAGGTCTTCGACGGGCCGCCCGCGCTGGTCCTGCAGGAACGCTCCGCCGACGCGCAGATGCTGGTGCTGGGCAGCCGGGGCCACGGCGGCTTCGCCGGCCTGCTCGCCGGTTCCACCGCCGTCTCCGTCGCCGCCCACGCGCACTGCCCCGTGATCGTGGTCCGGGACGGCCAGCCGGCCACCTCCGGGCCGGTGGTGGTCGGCGTGGACGGCTCCCCCTCCTCCGTGCAGGCGGTCGGTTTCGCCTTCGAGCGGGCCGCGCAGCGGGACGTGCCCCTGCGTGCGCTGCGGGTCTGGGAGCCGCCCGGCGAGCGGTGGGTGCCGCGGGGCTTCGACCCGGAGGAGGCCAGCGCCACCGAGCGCGCCGCCGCCGAGGCGGACCTGGCCACCTGGCGGAAGTCCTTCCCGGACGTGCCGGTCGAGGTGGTGGCGAACCCGGGCAGCGCGGCGGCGCTGCTGGTCGAGGAGAGCCGCGCGGCGCAGCTCGTCGTGGTCGGCTCCCGGGGGCGGGGCGGGCTGCGCGGGATGCTGCTCGGCTCGGTCAGCCAGCAGCTCATCCACCACGCGCAGTGCCCGGTCGCGGTGGTCCGCGAACGCTGACCCCCCGTGTGGATCGTCTCGGCGGCGGTGCGGCCCGGGAGGGCGAACCTGGGTGATGCGACGGGTCGAAGGGCCCGCACGGGCGGCGCGTGCGGTCGGCCCGGCCAGGACCGAGGATGGAGCGGCATCACCACCCGGGCGACCCGGGCGTGGGGCACGATGGGGAGAAACAGGAAAGGTCGTGACGATGAGCCACGAGATGCCGGCTACCGATCGCCCGCTGACCACCGCGCTCGCGGAGGCCGCCGGAATGGCCGGCCACGCCCCTTCGGTGCACAACACCCAGCCGTGGCACTGGACCGTCCTCCCCGACTCGCTGGAGTTGCGCGTGGTCCGGGAGCGGCACCTCAGCGCCCTGGACCCGGAGGGCCGGCTGTTGGTGGTGAGCTGCGGCGCCGCGCTGCACCACGCCCGGGTGGCGCTGGCCGCCGAGGGCTGGACGCCGGTGGTGGAGCGCATGCCCGACCCCGGCCAGCCCGATCTGGTCGCCCGGCTCACCGGACTGAAGCCCACCGGCGCGGACCCGGACGCCATGCGCACGGTCCAGTGCATGCAGGTCCGCCACACCGACCGCCGGCCGGTCAGCGACGAGCCGCTCCCGACCGCCGTGCTGGGCGAGATCGACCGGGCGGCCACCCGGGAGGGAGTCAACCTGCAGGTGCTGGACGACGACCAGAAGATCGAGCTGGCCGCCGCCGCCCAGCAGGCGGCCGCGGTCGAGAAGGGCAGCCCGGAGCTGCAGGAGGAGCTGGCGTACTGGACGAGCCGGGCCGCCCCCGGCACCGGGCTGCCGCCGGAGGTGCTGCCGGAGCAGGCTCCCCAGACCACCGTTCCGGCCCGCGACTTCGGCCCCGGCACCCTGCCCGTGGGTGAGGGGCACGACCGGGCCGCCGTCTACGGGATCCTCTGGGGCAGCGAGGACGAACCGGACAGCTCGCTGCGCGCCGGCGAGGCGCTCTCCGCCGCCTGGCTCACCGCCACCCGGCACGGCGTGTCCCTGGTGCCGCTCTCCGGCGTGGTGGAGGTCGAGAGCACCCGCCAGACGCTCCGGCAGATGCTCTCCGGCCTGGGCTTCCCGTACATCTCGGTGCGCCTCGGCCTGGCCGACCCGACGCACGCCGGCCCGCCGCACACCCCGCGGCTGGAGACCGCCCAGACCGTCGACACCTCGGCGGTACGCGGCCAGCTCCCCTGACGGATCTCGTCCGCCGGCCACCGGGCGATAGCATCGTCCGGTGGCCGGCGCACCGAACCCCCGCAACGAGCACGCCACCCCGTCGCTGGGCCTGACCCCGCTGTCCCGGGTGCGCCTCGACGAGCTGCTCCAGGAGATGCTGGACCGGGTCGGCGAAGTGGTCACCAACCGGGAGCGGCTGCGCGCCCTGCTCGACGCGGTCGTCGGCATCGGCACCGACCTCGACCTGCGCAGCACCCTGCAGCGGATCGTGGAGTCGGCCTGCGAGCTGGTCGGCGCCCGCTACGGCGCGCTCGGCGTGATCGGCCCCGACCGGCTGCTGCACGACTTCATCGTCCACGGCATCGGCGACGAGCTGCACGCCCAGATCGGTGACCTGCCGCACGGGCGGGGCGTGCTGGGCCTGCTCATCGACGACCCGCGTCCGCTGCGGATGCCGGACATCACCCAGCATCCCAGGTCCTACGGCTTCCCGCCGAACCACCCGCCGATGCACAGCTTCCTCGGCGTCCCGGTGCGGATCCGCGACCACGTCTTCGGCAACCTCTACCTCGCCGAGAAGCAGGGCGCCGCGGAGTTCACCGAGGACGACGAGGAGATCGTGGTCGCGCTCGCCGCAGCGGCCGGCGTGGCGATCGAGAACGCCCGCCTCTACGCCCTGGCGCACCGGCGGGAACGCTGGCTGGCCGCGACCGCCGAGATCACCTCGGTGCTGCTCGGCGAGGTACGCCGCACCGACGCGCTGACCCTGGTGGCCCGGCGGGCCCGGGAGGTCGCCGAGGCGGAACTGGCCCTCGTGCTGCTCTACGACGAGGACGAGCGCCAGTTCACCGTCGAGGTGGTCGACGGCGCCGACGGCAGCGCGCGGAAGCTGGTCGGCGAGGTGCTGCCGGCCGACGAGACCACCTTCGTCGGCTCGGTCACCGAGCGCCGCCACGAGCTGCTGGAGAACCTCGCCGAGGCGGCCCCGTGGTCACACCCGGTGGTCGCCGGGCCGGCCGTGGTCTCCCCCCTCGCCGCGGCGGACACCCTGCACGGCGTGCTGGTCATCGCGCACCTGCCCGACCGCGGTCCCGCCGCCGAGGACGACGTGGCCCTGCTCGGCAGCTTCGCCGGCCAGGCCGCGCTGGCCATGGAACGGGCCCGGGGCCAGGAGGAACGGGAGCTGCTGGTGGTCCTGGAGGACCGCGAGCGGATCGCCCGCGACCTGCACGACGTGGTGATCCAGCGGCTCTTCGCCACCGGCCTGCAACTGCAGAGCGGGGCGATGAACGCCCGCCCCGAGGTGGCCAAGCGGATCAACCAGGCGGTCGACGACCTGGACGCCACCATCCGCGACATCCGCCGCACCATCTTCGAGCTGCGCACCCCGATGAGCGCGGCGCTGCGCACCGAGATCCGCGAGGCGATCGAGGTGGCCGCCGAGTCGCTGGGCTACCGGCCCGACCTGGACCTGGTCGGCCCGATCGACAGCGCCGTCCCGGACCAGCTGCGCCCCGAGCTCACGGCCGTGCTCCGGGAGGCGCTCTCCAACGCGGTACGCCACGCGCACGCCGACCGGGTGTCGGTGCGCGTGCAGGTCGACGCCGGGTGGGTGAGCGTCACGGTCACCGACGACGGGGTGGGCTGCGAACCCGAGGCGGCCCGCAGCGGCCTGGTGAACCTGCGCGAGCGGGCCGAGCGGCTGGGCGGCGAGTTCCAGCTCAGCCCGGTCACTCCGCACGGCACCGAGCTGCGCTGGAGCATCCCGCTGCTCGACTGACCGGGCGGGGCGCCCCGCGCCTCAGTTCGCCTTGCCGAGCAGCCGGGTGGCCAGCACCGCCGCCTGCGTACGCCGCTCCAGGCCGAGCTTGGCCAGCACGCTGGAGACGTAGTTCTTCACGGTCTTCTCGGCGAGGAACATCTTGCCGGCGATCTCCCGGTTGGTGAGCCCCTCGGCCACGTACTCCAGGATCCGCCGCTCCTGCTCGGTGAGGGACTTCAGCTCGCGCGGCTGCTCGACGCCGCTGCGGATCCGCTCCAGCACCCGGGTGGTGATCGCCGGGTCGAGCAGCGACTGCCCGGCCGCCACCCGCCGAACCGCGTCCACGAGGTCGGTGCCGCGGATCTGCTTCAGTACGTAGCCGGCCGCACCGGCCATGATCGCCGCGAAGAGCGCCTCGTCGTCCTCGTACGAGGTCAGGATCAGCCCCTTGATCGACGAGTCGACGGCGCGGATGTCCCGGCAGACGTCGATGCCGTTGCCGTCCGGCAGCCGGGCGTCGAGGATCGCCACGTCGGGGCGGAGCGCCGGAATGCGGCGGGCCGCCTCCTCGGCGGAGCCGGACTCGCCGACCACCTCGATGTCGCCGCTGCTCTGCAGCAGGTCGGCAAGGCCACGGCGGACGACCTCGTGGTCGTCGAGCAGGAACACCCGGATCATCCGTCCTTTCTACCCGCCGCCCGGGCGTTCCGCAGGGGCCGAAGGTCCCTACCGTCGCACGCCGCGGCGGGGCATACGGACCCGCCGAGGTGGGGACCTCCGGCCCTGCTCACGCCCCCGCCCGGTGACGCACCGTGGGGATGGACCGACCGGCAGGGCGGCACCGCCCGCACGGAGGGAGCAACACCATGACCACGGGCTACACCGTCGAACGGCTGCGGGCCGCGGCCGCGGACGCGGTACGCGCGCCGTCGCTGCACAACACCCAGCCATGGCGGTTCCGGCTGCGCGACGGCGGGATCGAACTCGCCGTCGACCCGCTGCGCCGGCTGCCGGCCACCGACCCGAGCGGCTGGGGCGCGCGGATCGCCTGCGGGGCGGCCCTGCTCAACCTGCGGCTGTCGCTCGCCGTGGCAGGCACCCCGGCCACGGTCCGGCTCCGCCCGTACCCCGGCGACCCGGACGTGGTGGCCCGGCTCGTCCCCGACGTGCCGCGCCGCCCCAGCCCGGCCGAGCAGAGCCTGCACGGGGCGATCGCCCGCCGGTTCAGCAACCGGGCGCCGTTCTGGCCCGACCCGGTCCCCGCCGACGCGCGCTGGCGTCTCGGCGAGGCCGCCCGCGCCGAGCAGTGCTGGCTGGAGCTGGTCATCGGCACCAGCGCGGTCAACGCCTTCGCCGAGATCGCCCGCAGCGCGCACCGGGTGCTGGAGCGCGACCCCGCGTACGTCACCGAGCGGACCGAGTGGATCCGCTCCGAGCCGTCCCCCGACGGGGTGCCGGCCGCCGCGGGCGGGCCGCAGGGCGAACCGCAGGACCTGCTGCCGCAGCGCGGCTTCGGCGGCCGCAACCGGGCGCCCGGCCGGGACTTCGAACCGGAGCCGCTCGTCGCCGTGCTCGGCTCGACCGGGAACACCGCCACCGACCAGATCGTCGCCGGGCAGGCCCTGCAGCGGGTGCTGCTCACCGCCACCGACGCCGGGCTGGCCGTGTCGATGCTCTCCCAGCCGGTCGAGGTCCCGGGGGCGCGGGAGGCGCTGCGGCTGTCCCTGGGCCGGTTCGGCGCCCCGCAGATGGTGATGCGGATCGGGTTCGGCCAGCCCGGCCGCGCCACCCCGCGCCGCCCGGTCGACGAGGTGCTCGACCTGCCGGTGGTGCAGGCCTGACCTCACCTCGCCGCTGCCGTCCCCGCAGGGCGGCGGTGCCGAGGTCAGGCCGGTAGGGCGGCCAGGAGGGCGGCCTCGCGCTCCGGGGCCAGGCCGACCGCCGCCCGCGCCGGACGCCCCGCGCGGGCCGGCACCCGCCCGACCTCGCGTAGCCAACGCCAGGTGTCCGTGACCGTCTCGGCCGCCGGCCGGCAGGTGAGGCCCGCCGCGTGCGCGCGCTCGACGTCCCGCTCCTGCAACCAGCGGTACTCGTGCCCGCGCGGGATCCAGATCGGCAGGTCGTTCCAGGGCTCGACGCCCGCCGCCAGCAGCGCGTCCGGCTCCGTCCAGCGCAGCGTCGCCGTCGCGCCGGTCGCCGCCACGGCCGCGTCGAGCAGCTCACCCATCGTCGTGTGCCCGGTCCGGCTGACCACGTTGTACGCCCCGCCGACGCCGTCGATCCCCCGGTCGAGCAGCCAGATCGCCAGGTCCCGCGCGTCGACGTACTGCACCGGCAGGTCGCGCGGGCCGGGCGCCAGGACCTCCCCGCCCCGGGCGATCCGGTGCAGCCACCAGGGCAGCCGCCCGATGTCCTCGCCCGGCCCGAGGATCAGCCCGGCCCGCACCAGCAGCGCCCGGTCACCGAACACCGCCACCGCGGCCCGCTCCCCGCCCGCCTTGTTGTGCGCGTAGTCCCCGTCGCCCGCGTCCGCCTCGGCGGCGAAGACCGGCGCGTCCTCGTCCGTGCCCAGCCCGACCGGGGGCGCGTAGACGGAGCCGCTGGAGACGTAGACGTAGTGCGGCACCGCCCCGCTCAGTGCGCGCGCCGCGTCCCGCACCGCCCGCGGCGCACCGTCCCAGGTGTCCACGACCAGGTCCCACCCGCCACCGGCGAGCGCCGCCAACCCGTCCGGCGCGGTGCGGTCACCCCGCAACCGGCGTACGCCCTCGGGCACGTTGCCGTGCAGCCCCCGGTTGAACACCGTCACCGACCAGCCGCGGCGGACCGCCTCGTTCACGACGGCCCCACCGACGAAACCCGTACCACCCAGCATCAGCAGTCTCATGCGTCCCACCCTGCCTCCCGCCCCGGCCGCAGTGAGCAATGTTCACGGTGAGCGGATCTGCCGAGGGCAGAACCAACAGAGATCGACTTCGCCGGCCGACCGGCGGCGCACCCTGTCGCGCGCCCGCCCCGAATCTTGGCGACCTACCGTTCACAGCGAAACGAAACTCTCCAAGATTGCATTGGTAGTCACAGAAATGTCCGGTTCCCGCCGTCCGTTGCCGGCTGAGCGGGACGCCATGGGTGTCTCCGGGGCCCGGATACACCCATGCCGTTCCATCGACCGGTGTCGGCTTGGGCGGGCTGTCCGGTTCGCCAGGTGACCGGCGGCACCCTGACGGCGGAATGGCGGGCGGGTGGGCGTCGTTGAATCCCCGTGAACGGCCGAGGAAGACGCCCCGCCAGGCGGGGCGGCCCGGGCCCGGAATGATGGTGGGCCGCCGGTCGTTGTACATGGTCCCGGCGCCGCGAAGAGGCCCTCGCCCCGCGCGCCGGATGATCCCCCCAAGACTTTCCGCCCTTTTGAGCGCCTGACGGTGCTTGCGCACACCACCCCATCCGACCCCCCGGTCGGTGTGCTGTGCGCCAACCCCCGAATGGAGCTTTCCCTCATGAACACGATGCTGCGTAAGAGCGTGCTGGGTATTGCTGGTCTGGCTTTCGCCGGTGGTTTCGCCGGTCCGTCGCCGCCACGCCGACGCCCGTCCCGTCGAGGCCAAGCCGGTCGCCGTGGCAGTGCAGGCCGACAAGCCGGACAGCGCCAAGCTGATCCCGCACGGTGTCCAGGGCGCCCAGTCGAAGATCACCCTGAACGACGAGCAGACCGCGAACGCCAAGGCGATCATCGCCGCCACCAAGAAGGCCGGTCTGCCGGAGCGGGCCGCGGTCATCTCGATCGCCACGAGCCTGCAGGAGTCGAAGCTGGAGAACCTGGGCCACCTCGGCGACCGCAACGACCATGACTCGCTGGGCCTGTTCCAGCAGCGCCCGTCCAGTGGTTGGGGTACGCCGGAGCAGATCACCGACCCCGAGTACTCCACCCTCGCCTTCCTCAAGGGCCTGAAGCAGGTTGACGGTTGGCAGGACATGCCGCTGACCGAGGCCGCCCAGACCGTGCAGGTCTCGGCGTACCCGGACGCGTACGCGCAGTGGGAGCAGCAGGCCGCCGACATCGTCGCCCAGCACTGGAACAGCTGACCCACACACACGAACCGCTGGCCGGCACCCGCAACACGGGGTGCCGGCCAGCGGCGTACCCGGGAAAAGAGCGCAAGGACGCGTGGTGATGGACCACGGCGGGCTGGGGGCGAGGGTGACCGGCGCAGGGATCAAGCCTGACCGCCCGGAGCCGGTCACCCTCGCCCCCAGCCCCAAGCGCAACCAAGCTCCGCCCCGAAACTCGCAGCCCCGACCGCAACCAAGGCCCGACCCGGACCGCAACCACTGGAAAACGGACCCGTGACCGCAGTCACCGAGACGGCACGGAAGAACAGACGACCCAGTACCGTTGTGCAGAGCGTCGGTGTGTCCAGTGTCCCCGGGCCTCACCTAAATTGCCTTCGCGGAATACCGTCCGGCTGGAGCCGCGTCGCGCCACTCGCCGAGAGGCGACCTGCACACCGACGCCCAGCGGCGCCCCGACCATCCGGCCGGGGCGCCGCTGTTTTGCTGCTCGGGTCGCGGGCGCTCCGCGGCTGGCCTAATGTTCAGAAGGTCAGCTAGCCGCCAGCCGGGAGGGGGTGCGCCGCGATGGGTCTGAAGACCTTCATCCAGGGTTGGCCGGTCTACCGGCAGCTCACCGGCACCGACCCGCTCGGCCGGGGCGCCGCCGCGCAGTCGGCCCGCTCGGCGGCGCTCACCGCGCGCACCGAGACCGCCGACAGCATGGCCCGGTCGGTCTGCCCCTACTGCGCGGTGGGTTGCGGGCAGCGGGTGTTCGTCAAGGACGGGCAGGTCACCCAGATCGAGGGCGACCCGGACAGCCCCATCTCCCGCGGCCGGCTCTGCCCGAAGGGCTCGGCCAGCAAGAGCCTGGTGACCAGCCCGCTGCGGCAGACCAAGGTCCGCTACCGCCGGCCGTACGGCACGGAGTGGGAGGACCTGGACCTCGACGTCGCGCTCGACATGATCGCCGACCGGGTCCTCGCCGCCCGCGACGAGACCTGGGAGGACATCGACGATCAGGGTCGCCCGCTCAACCGGACGCTGGGCATCTCCAGCCTGGGCGGGGCGACGCTGGACAACGAGGAGAACTACCTCATCAAGAAGCTGTTCACGGCGATGGGGGCGCTCCAGATCGAGAACCAGGCCCGCATTTGACACTCCGCCACCGTCCCCGGTCTGGGGACCAGCTTCGGTCGCGGCGGCGCGACGGACTTCCAGCAGGACCTGGTCAACGCTGACGTCATCGTCATCCAGGGCTCCAACATGGCCGAGGCCCACCCGGTCGGTTTCCAATGGGTGATGGAGGCCAAGAAGCGCGGTGCCAAGGTCTTCCACGTGGATCCCCGGTTCACCCGGACCAGCGCGCTGGCCGACACGTACCTGCCGATCCGGGCGGGTACCGACATCGCGCTGCTCGGCGGCGTGGTGCGGTACATCCTGGACAACGAGCTGGACTTCCGGGAGTACGTGCTGTCGTACACCAATGCGGCCACCATCGTCAGCGAGCGGTTCGCCGACACCGAGGACCTTGACGGGCTCTTCTCCGGCTATGACCCCGAGCGCAACAGCTACGACCAGTCCAGCTGGCAGTACCAGGGCCACGGGGGGCGGCGCCCGGCGGCGGACACCGCGAAGGAGCGGGAGACCGCGGCGGGCCTGCGGCACGAGTCCCACGGCATGCCCGTGGCGGCGGAGACCCAGCGGGACGAGACGTTGCAGCACCCGCGCTGTGTCTACCAGATCCTCAAGCGGCACTTCTCCCGCTACACCCCGGAGATGGTGGCCCGGGTCTGCGGCATCCCGGAGGAGAAGTTCCTGGAGCTGGCCCGCGCCTGGACGGAGAACTCGGGCCGGGAGCGGACCGGCGCGCTGGTCTACTCGGTGGGCTGGACCCAGCACAGCGTCGGCGTGCAGTACATCCGCACCGGCGCGATCATCCAGACCCTGCTGGGCAACATGGGCCGGCCGGGCGGCGGCATCCTGGCGCTGCGCGGGCACGCCAGCATCCAGGGCTCGACCGACATCCCGACCCTGTTCAACCTGCTGCCCGGCTACCTGCCGATGCCGCACCACGCCAACCACCCGACCTTCGACGAATGGGTGGACAGCATCCGGCACCCCGGCCAGAAGGGCTTCTGGGGCAACTCCCGGGCCTTCGCGGCGAGCCTGCTCAAGGCGTACTGGGGTGACGCGGCGACACCGGAGAACGACTTCTGCTACGGCTACCTGCCCCGGATGACCGGCGACCACGGGACGTACCAACAGGTGCTGAACATGATCGACGGGAAGGTGAAGGGCTACTTCCTGCTCGGCCAGAACCCGGCCGTCGGCTCGGCGCACGGGCGGGCCCAGCGGCTGGGCATGGCGAATCTGGACTGGCTGGTCGTCCGCGACCTGTTCATGATCGAGAGCGCCACGTTCTGGCGCAACAGCCCGGAGATCGCCACCGGCGAGATCGTGCCGGAGGAGTGCCGCACCGAGGTGTTCTTCCTGCCCGCCGCGTCGCACGTGGAGAAGGAGGGCACCTTCACCCAGACCCAGCGGCTGCTCCAGTGGCGGGAGAAAGCCGTCGGCCCGCCGGGCGACTGCCGTTCCGAGCTGTGGTTCTTCTGCCACCTCGGCCGGGTGCTGCGGGCGAAGCTGGCCGGCTCCAGCAAGCCCCGCGACCGGGCGCTGCTCGACCTGACCTGGGACTACCCGACGCACGGCCCGGACGCCGAGCCGAGCGCCGAGGCGGTGCTCAAGGAGATCAACGGCTACGAGGTGGCCACCGGCCGCCCGCTGTCCGCGTTCGCCGAGGCCAGGGCGGACGGCTCCACCGCGGTCGGCTGCTGGATCTACTCCGGCGTCTACGCCGACGGGGTCAACCAGGCCGCCCGCCGCAAGTCCCGGCACGAGCAGGACTGGGTGGCGGCCGAGTGGGGCTGGGCCTGGCCGGCGAACCGCCGCATCCTCTACAACCGCGCCTCCGCCGACCCGGAGGGCCGGCCGTGGAGCGAGCGCAAAAAGTACGTCTGGTGGGACGCGGACAAGGGCGAGTGGACCGGCTACGACGTGCCGGACTTCGAGAAGACCAAAGCGCCGAGCTACCGGCCGCCCGACGACGCCTCCGGGCCGGAGGCCCTTGCCGGGGACGACCCGTTCGTCATGCAGGGCGACGGCAAGGCCTGGCTGTACGCGCCCACCGGAGTGCTCGACGGGCCGCTGCCGACGCACTACGAGCCGGCCGAGTCGCCGATGCGCAACCCGCTCTACGCGCAGCAGGCCAACCCGACCCGCAAGGTCTACGAGCACCCGGTGAACTCGGTCAACCCGAGCCCGCCCGAGCCGCACAGCCAGGTCTTCCCGTACGTGTTCTCGGTCAGCCGGCTCACCGAGCACCACACGGCCGGCGGCATGAGCCGGACCGTGCCGCGCCTGGCCGAGCTGCAACCGGAGATGTTCGTCGAGGTGTCCCCGGAGCTGGCCGCCGAGGTCGGGCTGGCGCACCTCGGCTGGGCGCACCTGGTCAGCGGCCGCGCGGTGATCGAGGCGCGGGTGCTGGTCACCGACCGGCTCACCCCGCTGCGGGTCGACGGCCGGGTGATCCACCAGCTCTGGCTGCCGTACCACTTCGGTAGCGAGGGCCTGGTCACCGGCGACTCCGCCAACGACCTGTTCGGCATCACCCTGGACCCGAACGTACTCATCCAGGAGAGCAAGGTGGGCACCTGCGACGTGCGGCCGGGCCGGCGGCCCACCGGGCCGGCCCTGCTCGATCTGGTCGCCGACTACCAACGGCGGGCCGGGATGACGCCGGGCCGGAAGGTGCCGATAGTCACCACCGGCGCGGCGGGCGGGAAGGACGCCGCCGGCAGCACCGACGAGCGGTCCGCCGACGCGGCGCGGGACAGGGGCGGGGATGCCTGACGCCAACAGCCTCTACGGTCCGCTGGACCCGGCCCCGGACGCCGGCTGGGTCGAGGCCGGCCCGCGGATGGGCTTCTTCACCGACACCAGCGTCTGCATCGGCTGCAAGGCCTGCGAGGTCGCCTGCAAGGAGTGGAACGGCGTCCCGGACTCGGGCTTCGACCTGCTCGGCATGTCGTACGACAACACCGGCGCGCTGACCGCCAACTCCTGGCGGCACGTCGCGTTCATCGAGCAGCCCCGCCCGGCCGGGCACCGGACCCCGCCGTTCGAGGACAACCCGACCGGCCCGCCGAGCAGCGCGCGGAGCGCCGCGACCGCCGCCGGCACGGCCACCGACACGGGCACCGACCCGGGGGTGCCGCCTGGCCGGCCGGAGCCGGCGGCGCGGATGGCGGCCGGCCCGGAGTTCCTCGGCATGCCCGGCGCCCAGCCCCCCGGGCGGGCCACCGGCGCCGACACCCGGACCGACTTCCGCTGGCTGATGATGTCGGACGTCTGCAAGCACTGCACCCACGCGGCCTGCCTGGACGTCTGCCCGACCGGGTCGCTGTTCCGCACCGAGTTCGGCACCGTCGTGGTGCAGGAGGACATCTGCAACGGCTGCGGCTACTGCATCTCCGCCTGCCCGTACGGCGTGATCGACCAGCGCAAGGACGACGGCCGGGCCTGGAAGTGCACGCTCTGCTACGACCGGCTGGGCGCCGGGCAGACGCCGGCCTGCGCGCAGGCCTGCCCGACCGAGTCCATCCAGTTCGGGCCGGTGGACGAGCTGCGGGAACGCGCCGCCCAGCGGGTAGGCCAGCTGCACGACCGCGGTGTGCCGGAGGCGCGCCTCTACGGCCACGACCCGACCGACGGCGTCGGCGGCGACGGCGCGTTCTTCCTGCTCCTCGACGAGCCGGAGGTCTACGGCCTGCCGCCGGACCCGGTGGTCACCACCCGGGACCTGCCGAAGATGTGGAAGCGCGCCGGGCTGGCCGCCCTCGCCATGGCGGCGGCGGCCGTCGCCGCGTTCGTCGGAGGTTCGTCGTGAGTCCGGAGCGCCCTGCCGTCGGCGACCTGTTCCGCCGCTTCCGCGAGCGACTCGCCGTCGGGGGACCCGCCCGCCCCGGCGAGCCGGGTGGCGACGCCCCGAAGGCGGGCGCCCCGAACGGGAGCCGGGCGGTCGGCACCGGGGCCGGCGTGGCGCGCACCGACGCCGGGGCCGCCGGGGCCGGGCTGGCACCCCAGCCGCCCCGCGACGTCCCGCCGATGGAACGGCGTCGGGGCCGCCGCCGGGGTGGCGGCGGGGAGCAGCTCACCGTGCCGCCCGCCGAGTTCACCTCGTACTACGGGCGGCCGATCCTCAAGGCGCCGGTGTGGAAGTGGGACATCGCCGCGTACCTGTTCACCGGTGGGCTCGCGGCCGGGTCGTCGCTGCTGGCGGCCGGCGGCCAGCTCACCGGCCGGCCGGCCCTGCGCCGTGCCGGCCGGGTCACCTCCCTCGCGGCGGTCAGCGCCAGCGCGTACTTCCTCGTGAACGACCTGGGCCGGCCCAGCCGGTTCCACCACATGCTGCGCGTGGCGAAGCTGACCTCGCCGATGTCGATGGGCACCTGGATCCTCACCACCTTCGGCCCCGCGGCCGGGGTCGCGGCGGTCGCCGAAGCCGCGCCCTGGCTGCCGGATCGGGGCGTGCTGGGCATCGGCCGGCGGCTGCTGCCACCCGTCGGGCACGCCGCCGGCCTGGTCGCCGCGGTCACCGCGCCGGCCCTGGCCACGTACACCGGGGTGCTGCTCGCCGACACGGCGGTGCCGTCCTGGCACGAGGCGTACCCGGAACTGCCGACCATCTTCGCGGGCAGCGCGCTGGCCAGCGGCGCCGGCGTCGGGCTGCTCGCC
>NZ_MUYZ01000076.1:0-24129 GCF_003013775.1 Micromonospora sp. MH33 | reverse complement strand
TCCGACTCCGACTCCGGCTCGACCCGCTTTGCCTTCGGGTCGACGGATGCCGTCTTCACATCAGCCCTGCTGCCGGCGGCCGGGTCGGGCGCCGCGCCGCTGCGGGGGCGGGGGACGGGGCCGGCGCCGCCGTCGGGCGGCGCGGCCGGTCGCAGGGGCCGAACCTTCGATCGCTGCTCGCCGTCCACCACCCGTCGAGTATCACCCATGGCTGTCGAGGCGTCAGGTCCGGTCGTACGCTGGTGGCATGCCCCGCTACGAGTTCCGCTGCCGCGCCTGCGGCGACACCTTCGAGGTCAACCGCCCGATGGCCGAGGCCGCCCAGCCGGCCTCCTGCCCGCAGGGACACGCCGACACGGTGAAGCTGCTCTCCACCGTCGCGGTCACCGGCCGGGGCGGCTCCGGGCCGGTGGGCGGGGCGTCGGCCCCGGCGGGCGGCGGCTGTTGCGGTGGTGCCTGCGGCTGCTGACGGCCCGCCCGCCCTCGGCCCGCCGGTCGATCCGGCCTGCCGCCCGTGTGATCCTTGGCACCTTGGGTCGGAATCTGCCCGGCCGTTCTCACGATGCGTGACCGCGTGACCATAGGGCAGCATGAAGCCGACGTCACGGGGCGGAGGTTCCACGCATGTCGCCACGGATCGACCTCCCGAGCGGATGGGTGACCTTCGTCTTCACCGACATCGAGGGCTCCACGCGCCTGGCCCAGCTGCTCGGTCCGGGCTACCGCCCGGTGCTGCGGGAACACCGCCGGCTGTTGCGCCACACGCTGGCCGGCACCGACGGGGCGGAGCTGTTGACCGAGGGCGACTCGTTCTTCCTCGCCTTTCCGGACGCGGCCACCGCGGTGCACGCCTGCCTCACCGCGCAACGCGCGCTGGCCGGCCACGACTGGCCCACCCCGGAGGCCGCCCCCCGGGTCCGGATGGGCCTGCACACCGGGTACGCCGAACCCGGCGACGGCGAGTACGCCAGCCCTGAGGTGCACCGAGCGGCCCGGGTCGCCGCGGCCGCCCACGGTGGACAGGTGCTCTGCTCGGCCGCGACCGCCCGGCACGCCGACCCGCTGCCCGACGGGGCGTCCCTGTTGGACCTCGGGCTGCACCGGCTGCGCGGCTTCGACGACCGGGAGCGGTTGTTCCAACTCGTCGCGCCCGGCCTGGAGCGGAGCTTCCCGCGGCCGCGTACCGCCGACGCGGTGGCGCACAACCTGCCCACCCAGGTCACCTCGTTCGTCGGCCGGGAGGCCGAGCGGGCCGAGCTGCGGCGGCTGGTCGAGACGTACCGGCTGGTGACCGTGCTGGGCGCGGGCGGGGCCGGCAAGACCCGGCTGGCGGTGGAGCTGGCCTCCGGGGTGGTCGAGGCGTACCCGGACGGGGTGTGGTTCGTCGACGTCGCCGCGGTGACCGATCCGGGGCTGGTCGCGTTCGAGATCGCCGCCGTGCTCGGGCTCCGCCCGGAGCCCGGCCGCCCCATGGTGGACACCCTCGTCGAGTACGCGGCGGCCCGGCGGATGCTGGTCGTGCTGGACACCTGCGACGCCCAGCCGGCCGCCTCGGCCGAGGTGATCTCCCGGCTGCTGGCCGGTGGCCGGGGCGTGCGGGTGCTGGCCACCAGCCGGGAGTCGTTCGGCGTGCCCGGCGAGGTGGTGTGGCGGATCCCGCCGCTCTCGGTGGACCCCGGCCCGGACGGTGGGGCGAGCGACGCGGTGGCCCTGCTGCTGGACCGCACCACGGCGGCCCGGGGCGGCCGGGCGCCGGACCCCGCCGAGCAGGCCGACCTGCGCCGGGTGGTGCGCCGGCTGGACGGTCTGCCGCTCGCCATCGAGCTGGCCGCCGCGCGGCTGCGGGTGCTCTCGGCCGGGCAGCTCGCCGAGCGTCTCGACGACATGCTGGGCACCCTGGACGCCGGGCGGGAGGAGCTGGAGCCGGCCCCCGGTGGAGGTCGGCTGGACCGGCGACCAGCAGGACACGGTCGATCTGGTGGCCGCCGCGACCGGGGCCGCCCCGGCCACGCCGGCGAGCCGGGCGGTGCAGCGCTCGGCCAACGAGCGGCACCTGACCATGCAGGCCACGGTCACCTGGTCGTACCGGACGCTGGGGCGCGCTCCGCCCGGCTGCTGCGCTGGCTGGCCGTCTTCGCCGGCCCGGTGGACCTGCCGACCGTGCAGTGGCTGCTCGACGACGACCCGCTCGACCCGCTGTCGGTGCTGGTGGACAAGTCGATGGTGCTGGCCGAGCCGCGCGCCTCGGGCAGCACCTACCGGATGCTGGACCCCATCCGGGCGTACGCGGCCCGGCGGCTGATCGAGGCCGGCGAGGAGCAGAACGCCCGGGACCGGCATGTCGCCTGGTCCCGGCACGCCCTGGCCCGCGCCCACCTGGGCCCGGACGGCCGGCCGGTCACCCTCTCCCTGTACGCGCTCGACCCGCTGGCCGGGGAGTTGCGGGCCGCGCTGCGCTGGTGCGCCACGGGCGGCAGCGCCCGGTCCGGACTGCGGCTGGCCGGCGGGCTGGACCAGTGGTGGCGGGAGCGCGGGCTGGCCCGGGAGGGGCGGCTCTGGCTGTTCCGGCTCTACGGCCGGATCGCCGAGACCGGGGAGCCGATCCCGGAGGCCGAGCTGGCGGCGGCGTACCACATGCACTCGCTGCACGCCGGGGCGGACGGCGAGTTCGCCGAGGAGCTGCGCTACTCGCAGCGGGCCGAGGCGGCCGCTCGGCAGGCCGGCGACCTGGGGCTGCTGGCCCGGGTGCTCGCGGGCCGGGCCGCGCCGCTGGTCGACATGGGACAGTTCGTCGAGGCGGAACGGGTCTGCCGGGAGGTCATCGACTGGGCGTACGCCCAGGACGTGGTCTCCGACGCGCTGCTCGCCGTCTACAACCTCGCCGAGCTGCTCTGGCGGCGGGGCGCGCTGGACGAGGCGGCGGAGGTGCTCGGCGCGGCCCGCCCGGTGGAGGCGGCCCGCCCGGTCGAGCGGGGTCGCCGCTCGGTGGACATGCTGCTCGGCCTGGTGGCGCTGGCCCGGGGCGATCTGGTCGCCGCGCACGAGCACCTGCTGGTGGCGCTCCGGTCCCGGATGAGCCACGGTTACCTGGGCCGGGCCTGCGACACGTTGAACGCGATCGCGGTGCGGTGCGCGCTGGGCGGGGAGCCGGTGGCCGCCGCCCGGCTCTTCGGGGCGGCCCAGGCCACCCGGGCGAGCCTGCGCGCCACCCCGGGCATCTACGGCCCGTACTGGCTGGCCCGCCAGGCGGAGCTGCGGCGCACCCTCGGCGACGCCGCGTTCGACGCCGCCTACGCCACCGGCGCCGCCCTCCGTCTGGAGGAGGCCACGGCCCTGGCTCTCGACCTCGAACACCCCGACCTCACCACTCCCGACTCCCCCCGCTTCGCGGCCCCCGCTCCGCGCCGCTCCACCGCGAGTTGACCAGGAGGTTCGCGTCGTGGCCCGGGCCTCCGGCGACGCGAACCTCCTGATCGGCGTCTGGGGGAGGGGCTCAGCGGAGGGCGGCCCGGCGTTCGGCGTCGGACTTCATGCGGGCGGCGCGGTCGAGGTCGGCCTGCTGGACGGCGGCCACGGAACCGAAGACGCTGACCGCCTCGTAGTAGGTCCAGGCCAGGCTGTAGCAGGCGGGCCGCACCACGGCGTTGTACGTGGCGCAGACCCGCTTCAGGTCGGCGTAGAAGGCGCTGTCCAGCCGGGACTTGTTGGCCGCGAACACGCCCATCGCCTTGTGGTTGCGGTAGCCGAAGTCGTGCCGGTAGCAGGAGAGGCTGAAGTTGAAGCCGAGCGGGTTGTCCGGGCTCGACGAGCAGTAGTCGGTCGACCAGTCGAAGGCGTACGCCGTCCACGCGGACTTGTTCAGCCTTGCGGAGTTCCAGGCGTTGTAGCTGGTGGCGCTGGTCTGGGTCCAGCTGGAAAGCACGGCGAGCTTCTGCTCGGTGGTCACCGCGGCGGCGGCGGGGGTGGCCACGCCGACGGCGGTGAGCAGGGCGATCGTGCCGGCGGCGAGCAGGGTGGTGAGACGTCGGGTCACGGGTACCTCCCCGGGGGTGTGGGTCAGATGTCGATGATTTTCGATCAACGGGGGAACCGGGGGCGATGACTCGGGCGACGTGTTGGTGACATGCGTCGAAACAGACGAATGCCTTGCGCCGGCGCCCGCCGGCCATATACTCGTGTACGAGTAATCGCATGCGAGGAGGATGGCGGTGGCAAAGCGACGCCGGGTCGGGAACCTGCTGGCCCTCGCCGTGCTCGCGGCGCTTGCCGAGCGGCCCCGCCACCCCTACGAGATCGCCGCCGTGCTGCGCGAGCGCGGCAAGGACCAGGACATGCCGATCAAGTGGGGCTCGCTCTACACGGTCGTGGCGAACCTGGAGCGGCACGGCCTGCTGGCGGCGGTGGAGAGCGGCCGGCAGGGGCGGCGCCCGGAGCGCACCGTCTACCGGATCACCGACGCGGGCCGCGCGGAGCTCGTCGACTGGACCCGGGAGCTGGTCGCCGTCCCGGAACGGGAGCAGCCCCGGTTCGAGGCCGGCCTGTCGGTGCTGGGCGTCCTCGGGCCCGACGAGGCGATCGAGCTGCTGCGGCAGCGCCTCGACCGGCTGGAGGGCCAGCTCGCCGCGCAGCGGGCCGCGCTGGCCGGGCACGCCCGCGAGGTGCCCCGGATCTTCCTCATCGAGGCCGAGTACGACCTGGCCGTCCGCGAGGCCGAGGCCACCTGGGTGCGCGGCCTGCTCGACGAGCTGACCACCGGCGCGCTGCCGGGGGTGGCCGAGTGGCGGGCCTGGCACGAGACCGGCGCGGTGCCGCCCGAGTGGGCGGACCTGGCGGAGAGGGGAACCGAGCCGCACAGAGACCCGGCGGACCTGGCGGAGAGGGGAACCGAGCCGCACAGAGACCCGGCGGACCTGGCGGAGAGGGGAACCGAGCCGCGCAGAGACCTGGCGGACCTGGCGGAGAGGGGGACCGAGCCGCACTGACAGTGGACCCCGGCGGGGTGCGGGAACACCGCCGCCGGGGCCCTGACCTGCGAACCGAGACCGCGGGAACGGCAACCCGGCCGCAAGGTGGCAACCGCAACGATAACCGGGCTCCCGTCCCCGGGTCGGTTCGTGCCCGCACGATCCGAGACCGGAGGAAGAGATGAGCACGAAGGACCTGCGCGCGCCCAAGCGCAAGCTGCTGCCCGAGATGGAAGGGGCGACCGCCCGCTGGTACGCCCGCAACCGCGGCTCCGCCGCCCAGCTGGCCGAGTACCGGCGGCAGGCCGCCCGGCTGGCGGAGGGGCTGCCCGCCGGGGCGGCGGTGCTGGAGGTGGCGCCCGGCCCCGGCTACCTGGCCGCCCGGTCCGGGCGCTGGACGAGCTGCACCGGGTGCTGCGGCCCGGTGGCCAGGCGGTGATCCACGACCTGCGGGCCGACGCCTCCGCCGCGGACATCGAGCGGGAGGTGGCCCGGATGGGGTTGCGCGGGCTGGACGCCTTCTGGACCCGCTCGGCGCTGCGGATGCTGCGCCGCCGGGCGGTCACCGCCGGCGCCTTCGCCCGGCTCGCCGCGGAGAGCGCCTTCGGCGGCGCCGAGGTGGACCGGGACGCGCTGATCGGGCTGGAGGTCCGGCTGCGCAAGGCCGGCTGAACACGGCGACGCCCGGGACCCGCGAGCGGGCCCCGGGCGTCACCGGTCGGGTCAGCGCACGAAGCGCGGCGGGCTGACCGGGCCCTCGTTCCAGAGCCGGTCCAGCGCGGTCACGTAGTAGGTGTGCGTGCCGGCCGTCGCCGTGGTGTCCACCCAGGACTGCACGTCGCCGTCCGTGCCGCGGACGGTGGCGACCAGGTGGGACGCGTCGGCGAAGTCGCAGCGGTCGGCCAGGCCGACGCCGTCGAACCGGTAGATCGCGTACGCGGCGGCCTCGCCGAACGGGCCCTTGCCGTCGGCCGGCTGCCGCCAGCTCAGGCGTACCCCGTCGTCCTGCCGCTCGGCGCGGGTGACCACCGGGGAAAGCAGCGGCTTGGCGGGCAGCTGCGACATGGTCGGCACCAGCGCCGGACGGGAGTAGTGCTCCGCCGCGTAGATGTCGGTGGCGCCGAGGCGGTTCGCCCGCACCTGCACCGCGGAGAAGTGCACGTTGCCGAGCACCTCCGGGTACGACCGGTTGAGCGTCAGGTGGTTCGACAGCTCCTGCGGGTTCATCCAGAACGAGCCGTACGCCGGGTCACCGCTCTTGTAGTCGGCCTGGCCGATGTAGAGCTGCACGTTGGTGCCGCGCACGGTCTCCGCCCACCACGGCACGAGCCGCGCGTAGTCGGCGGCCGGGTACTGGCCGATGTACCAGTAGAGCTGCGGCACGATGTAGTCGATCCACTCCTCCTTGACCCACTTGCGGGTGTCGGCGGAGATGATGTCGTACGACTGCGAGCCGGTGGTGTCCGAGCCGTTCGGGTCGGCCGACTTGTTCCGCCAGATGCCGAACGGGCTGACGCCGAACTTCACCCAGGGCTTGACCGACTTGATCTTGGCGTTCATCTCCTGGATCAGCAGGTTGATGTTGTCCCGCCGCCAGTCGGCCTTGTCCGTGAAGCCCCGGTTGTACTGGGCGAAGGTGGCGTCGTCCGGGTACTGGTACGTGCCGCTCGGGTACGGGTAGAAGTAGTCGTCGAAGTGCACGCCGTCGACGTCGTACCGCTTGACCGCGTCCATCATGGCGGTCTGCACGAACTCGCGGACCTCGGGAACGCCGGGGTTGTAGTAGAGCCGGCTGCCGGCGACCCCGGCCGGCGGGTAGGCGAACACCCAGTCCGGGTGCTGGCGCACCGGGTGGTTCGGGGCGAGCTTCGAGATATCGGCGCCCGCGCCGCCGGGGGCCGGCATGGAGACCCGGTACGGGTTCATCCAGGCGTGGAACTCCAGGTTCCGCTTGTGCGACTCCTCGACGAGGAAGGCCAGCGGATCCCAGCCCGGGTCCTGGCCGCGGACGCCGGTCAGGTACTCCGACCACGGCTCGACCGCGGAGGGCCAGAACGCGTCCGCCGTCGGGCGGACCTGGACCACGACGGCGTTGTGGTTGAGCTTCTGGGCCAGGTCGAGCCAGGCCAGGTACTCCGCCTTCTGCTTGGCGATCTGGTCGGGCGCGGTCCAGGACGCCTTGGTGGGCCAGTCGATGTTCGTCACCGAGGCGATCCACATGGCCCGGAACTGCCGCTTGGGGACGGCCGGGTCGGTGACGCAGGTGGTCGCGGTGGAGTCGGTCGCCGTGTCGCTCTCCGCGGCGCTCGCGGGGGTGCCGGCGACGAGCGCGCCGAGCAGCGCCACGGCCAGCCCGGCGGCTCTGAGCCGAGTTGCCTTCATGCGGTGCGGTCCCTTCGTTGGGGCTCCCGGGGGCGGTGTCGGGTGGCGGAGGACGCCCGGCGCATCCGGCAAGATTCGCCGCAGAGCATCTGTCGCCGGTAGAAAACTTTCATCAATCCGCAGGCGGCGCAAGACCTCCGGGCGGATCGATGCGCAGGTCGGCCCGAATGTCCGAGGGTGAATCGGGCCACAGCCCGGTCCGTGACCCTCCCGACACGGGCCGTACCGGATTACCGGGCCGGGGCCCTGGGTAGCTTGCCCGGTCACGGACCGCCACGTTGGTGGTCGCACGGTGGGAGGTGATCATGTCCGTCCTGCGGACCAAACCGATCGGGGACGTGCTCGCGCAGGGTGAGGCCGACGGCGAGGACGGCCGGCCCGGGCTGCGCCGCCGGCTCGGCTCGATCGACCTGATGGGCTTCGGGATCGGCATCGTGATCGGCACCGGCATCTTCACGCTGACCGGTATCGAGGCGAAGAACCACGCCGGACCCGGCGTGGTGATCTCCTTCGCCATCGCCGGCGTGGTCGCGCTGCTCGCCGCGCTCTGCTACGCCGAACTGGCCTCCAGCGTGCCGACCGCCGGCAGCGCCTACACCTACGCGTACGCGACGATGGGCGAGATCGTCGCCTGGATCATCGGCTGGGACCTGCTGCTGGAATTCGCGCTCGGCTCGGCCGTGGTCGCCCGGGGCTGGTCCGGCTACCTGGCCTCGTTGCTCAACCTGCCCAGCGCCTGGTTCGCCGAGGAGGGCAGCGTGGTCAACCTCGGCGCCATCGCGATCGTGCTGATCCTCGGCGCCGTCGGCATCGTCGGCATCCGGGAGTCCGCCCGGGTGACCAACCTGCTGGTCCTGGTCAAGGTCGCCATCTGTGTCTTCATCGTGGTCGCCGGGCTGTTCTTCGTGAAGGCCGCCAACCTCAGCCCGTTCATCCCGTCGACCGAGCCGGCCGGCGCGGGCGAGGACGGCATCCGGCAGCCGGTCACCCAGGCCGTCTTCGGGCTGGAACCGTCCGTCTTCGGCTTCGCCGGGGTGCTCACCGCCGCCGCGGTGGTGTTCTTCGCGTACACCGGCTTCGAGGCCGTGGCGAACCTCGGCGAGGAGACCCGCAAGCCCCGCCGCGACCTGCCGCTGGGCCTGCTCGGCACGCTGGGCATCTCCACCGTGCTGTACATCGGCGTCTCGCTGGTGGTGGTCGGCATGGTGCGCTACACCGACATCGACGAGGGCGCCCCCATCGCCTCGGCCTTCGAGGCGGTCGGCGCGGGTTGGGCCGCCGTGCTGGTCTCCATCGCCGCCGTCGCCGGCCTGACCAGCGTCATCCTGGTCGACCTGGTGGCCATGGGCCGGATCGGCTTCGCCATCGCCCGCGACGGCCTGATCCCGCCGTCGATCGCCAAGGTCCACCCGCGCTGGGGCACCCCGTACCGGATCTCCGCGATCATGACCGTCGGCGTGGCCCTGCTCGCCGGCTTCCTGCCGCTCTCCGCGCTGGCCGACCTGGTCAGCATCGGCGCGCTCTGCGCGTTCGTGCTGGTCTCGCTCGCGGTGCCGATCCTGCGCCGGCGGCGCCCGGAGCTGGAGCGGCCGTTCAAGGTGCCGTTCTCGCCGGTGCTGCCGATCGTGTCCGCGCTGGCCTGCCTCTACCTGATGCTCAACCTGTCGGTGGAGACCTGGCTCCGGTTCCTCGCCTGGATGCTGCTCGGCGCGATCATCTACTTCGGCTACGGCCACCGGAAGAACCGCCTGGCCCGCCGCGAGCAGCGGGCGGACCGGGAGCCGGCCGTGACGAGTTGACCGACCGCCGAAAGACGACATCGCGGTATCCCGGCACCGGGGATACCGCGATGTCGCGTCCTGCGGGTCACAGGCGCGGCTGGGGCTCCGCCGTCGGACCCTTCACCACGGGCCGGCCGTCGGTCCAGACCACCTCGTCGAGCCAGACCTGGCGGCCCGGGTCGGTGCTGCCCTCCTGTCCCGGCGGCCAGGCGTGGTACAGCAGCCAGGTGCGGCCGTCCTTCTCGATCATCGAGGCGTGGCCGGGGCCGGAGGCGACCGCGTTGGACCGCAGGATCGGGTTCTCCGCGGCCTTCACGCACGGCCCCGTCGGGCTCTCGCAGACCGCGTAGCCCTCGGCGTAGCTCGCCTGGTCGTAGGCGTTGGCGGCGAAGAAGAGCAGCAGCCGCCCGTCGTGCCGGTGGAAGAACGGCCCCTCGACCAGCGTGCCCTCCCAGGGCTCGGTCTGCTTGAGCAGCTTCGTCGGCGTGCCGACCAGCCGCAGCCCGTCCGGCGAGAGGCGCTGCGACCAGAGCCAGGTGTCCACCCCGACGGCGTTGCCGTCGTTCTTCCAGAGCAGCCACAAGCTGCCGTCCGCGTCCCGGTACGGACTGGCGTCGATCGAGCCACCCAGCTCCGCCTGGCAGACCAGCGGCCCGGCCGCGTCGTCCCGGTACGGCCCGAGCGGGCCCGCCGCCACCGCCCGGCCGACGCACTGCCGGCCGGAGGCCCGGTCGGCCACCGTGTAGTAGAGGACGAACCGCTCCGGGGCGAGCTGGATCGCCTCCGGCGCCCAGGTCTTCCCGGCGTCGGCCCAGTCCGGCAGGTCCGGCAGGGCGTCACCGGCCGGGGTCCAGTCGACCAGGTCCGGCGAGGTGAGCACCGGGACGTTCCGGCCGCCCGAGTTGGTGTGGAACAGGTACCAGGTCTCGCCGACCCGGATCGCCTGCGGGTCCGGGGCGTCGCTGCGGACGACCGGGTTGGTGAACACGCGCGCGCCCTCCGGCGTACTCGATGGGGTTTCTCCGCTGCCGCAACCGGCGACGAGCAGCGCGGCGGCCAGGGCCGCCGCGCCTCGTCGGGTCCTCCGGTCGATCATCCCTTCAGGCCGCTGCGGGACACGCCCTGAATGATGTGCCGCTGGGCGAGCACGAACAGGATCAGCACCGGCACGCTGGCCAGCACCGCCCCCGCCATGATCACCGGGTAGTCGGTCACGTAGGCGCCCTGGAGCAGGCCCAGACCGGCCGGCAGGGTCAGCCGCTCCGGGCTGAACAGCACGTAGACCGGCCACAGGAAGTCGTTCCAGTTGGTCAGGAACGACAGCACCGCGAGGGTGGCCAGCGCCGGCTTCGACAGCGGCAGCAGCACCTGGGTGAAGACCTGCCAGTGGTTCGCCCCGTCCAGCACGGCCGCCTCCTCCAGCTCGGCCGGCACGGAGAGGAAGAACTGGCGCAGGAAGAAGACCCCGAACGCGCTCGCCGCGCCGGGCACCACCACCACCGTGAGGGTGTCGATCCAACCCAGCTGATCGGCGATCACGAAGTTCGGGATGATCAGCGAGGTGGGCGGCAGGAACAGCGTCCCGACGATCAGCGCGAAGCTCAGCCGCCGGCCCCGGAACCGCAGCCGGGCCAGCGCGTACGCGGCCATCGACGCGGTGACGAGCACCAGCAGCGTGTGCAGGCTGGCGGCGAGCATGCTGTTGACGAACCAGCGCAGCACCGGGTTGGCGGTGTTGTTGACGATCTGGTCGTAGCCGTAGGTGGAGAACGGGTTCGGCAGCCAGCTCGGCGGGTCCTGCTGCGCGTCGTCGTACGTCTTCAGCGAGGTCAGGGCCATCCAGACCAGCGGGGTCACGAACACCGCGGTGATCAGGACCAGCGCGGCGTAGCGCACGGCCCGACGCACGTTCGTCATGGTCGTCCCCTCAGTCTTCCCGGTAGCGGAACAGCCGGAAGTTGACGATGCTGACCACCGCCAGCAGCAGCGCGAAGAGCACGCTCATCGCGGACGCCTGGCCGACGTCGTAGTTGCGCAGCCCCTCGTCGACGATCCGCCAGACCACCGTCCGGGTCTGCTCACCCGGCGCGCCCTGCGTGATCAGGAAGGACTGCCCGAAGACGTTCGCCGAGGCCAGGATGGTCGTGGTGAGCACGAAGAGCAGCACCGGGCGCAGCCCGGGGAGGGTGACGTGGCGGAACCGGTCCCAGGCGCTCGCGCCGTCGACCCGCGCCGCCTCGTACAGCTCGGCCGGGATGTCCTGGAGCCCGGCCAGGTAGATCACCGCGTTGAAGCCGCAGGTCCACCAGACGGTCACGCCGACCAGGGAGACCCAGGCCCACGGCACGTCGGTCACCCAGGGGGTGTCCGCGGGCAGCCCGACCGCGTCGAGCAGCCGGTTCACCAGACCGAGGTTCGCGTCCAGCAGGAAGCGCCACAGCAGGCCGATCACCGCGACACCGAGCACGTACGGGGCGAAGAACGCGGCCCGGAAGAACGTCCGGCCGGGGAACTTCTCGTTCAGCAGCAGGGCCAGGCCCAGCGGGACCACCACCAGCAGCGGCACCGACAGCACCGTGAAGATCGCCGTCGCCCGGACGGCGGCCCACCAGTCCGCGTAGTCGGCCGAGTCGCTGGAGAACAGGTCGCGGTAGTTCTCCAGCCCGACGAACGGCCGGTTCGGCAGCTGGAGGTCCCACTGGTGCAGGCTGAACCAGACCCCGAACAGGATCGGCGCCAGCCCGAAGACCAGGAAGAGAACCAGGTACGGCGCGAGGAAGAGGTAGGGCGTCGCCCGGTGCCCCCGTTCCGTCACGCCCCGGCGGCGGGCGCGGCCCGCCGGGGGCGGCGCGTCACCACGCGCCGCCCCGACCTCGATCACGTCCGCCACGGCGGATCAGCTCCCGTACTTCTTGCGGTTGTCCTCGAGCTGCTTGTTCGCCTTGGCCACCCCGTCGTCCAGCGCCTGCTTCGGCGACTTCTTGCCCAGCGCGGCCTCGTTGAAGGCGTTGTAGAAGGTAACCATCACCTCGCCGAGGCCCGGCGCGGCCGGCGGGAAGGCGGCGTACTCCAGCTCGGGAGCGAGCCCGCTGATCTCCGGCAGGGCCTTGAACTCGGCGCCCTCCCGGACCGCCTTGCGGGCCGGGATCTGGCCACCCTTGGCCCAGTCGAGGGAGTGCTGGCTGAGCCAGTTGATGAAGACCTTGGCGCCGGAGACCTTGTTGTTGTCGGCGCTGCGCTGCTTGACGATCGTGAAGTTGTGCGAGTTCGCCCACGCGGCCTTCTGGCTGCCGATCTGCGGCAGCGGGGCGACGCCCCACTGCACCTGGGGGCTCTTCTTCAGGTCGTTGATCTGCCAGATGCCGTTCCAGTTGAAGGCGTTCTTGCCGCTCTTGAGCGCCAGGTAGTCGGCGTCCTGGCCGACGTTGGCGGGGGAGAAGCCCTGCTTGACCATGTCGACCAGCCAGGTGCACGCCTCGACGGCCGGATCGGAGTTGAAGGTCGCCTTCGCCACCTCGCCGTCGAAGAGCGTCCCGCCCCACTGGTGCAGCAGGCTGTAGAAGGTCATGCCGCCGGTGAACTGGAAGGGGCTGACCCAGAAGCCCTGGATGCCCGACTTCTTCAGCTCGGTGAGCGCCGCGGTGTACTCGTCCTTCGTCGTCGGCGGCTTGTTCGGGTCCAGCCCGGCCTTCTGCATGACCCCCTTGTTGTAGTAGAAGCCCAGCGGGTGCATGTCCAGCGGGATGCCGTACCGCTTGTCGTGGTAGAGGCCGCCCTTCCACACCGTCGGGGCGAAGTCGCCCTCGCTCAGCTCCAGGGTCTTGGCCACGTCGTCCAGCTCCGTGATCACGCCGCGGGCGGCGAAGGTGGCGAGCTGGTCCATGTGCATGACCGCGATGTCCGGCCCGTTGCCGCTGGAGACCGCGCCGGGCAGCTTGCTGTAGTAGTCCTGCCACTCGTAGGTGATCACGCTGACGGCGATGTTCTGGTGCTCGGTGTTGAACTGCTCGACCAGCTTCTTGAAGATGTCGCCGTCGCCGCCGGTGAAGCCGTTCCACAGCTTCAGGTCGACCTTCGGGCCGGTGTACTCCTTACCGCCGTTGCCGGCCGCGGTGGACCGGTCGGAGCTGCTGCCGCCGCCGCAGCCGGCCAGCGTCAGCGTGGCCGCCGCGCCGAGGCCGAGGCCGAGGCCGAGCAACCTGCGCCGGCTCATCTCGTTCTGGATCATGCGTACTCCTTGGGGGACGGGATGCAGTATTGCCTGGTCACGACTGAGGTGCGAAGCGCAGCAGGTTCCAGGAGCAGGCGGGCAGCGCCACGGAGCACCGGCCGCCGTCGGGGGTGGGGGTGGTGAGCTGCCGGGGCGTCACCCGGGTGGGCTCCGCCTCGGTGTTCGAGGCGGCCGGGTCGGCGCCGGCCGCGAGGGTGACGTGTTCCACCGCGCGCAGGCCGGGCAGCCCGCGCAGGTCCAGGTCGAGCGGGAGCTCGTTCGGGCCGCGGTTGACCGCGAAGACGGCCAGCTCGCCGGTCTCCTCGTCGTGCACGGCGACGGTGTCCAGCACCGGCACCTCGCCGTACCGCTTCGTCTCGTACGTCGGGCCGACCGGCTCGGTGCGCAGCACGGTGCCGCGCGCGTGCCGGGCGGTCAGGGCGAACGGGTGGAAGATGCTCTGCCGCCAGGCCGGCCCACCGGTCCGGGTCCGGATCGGGGCGATCACGTTGGCGAGCTGCGCCTGGCAGGCCACCCCGACCCGGTCGGCGTGCCGGAGCAGGGTGATCAGGAGGTCGCCGACCACCACCGCGTCGACGGCGTTGTAGTCGTCCTCGATCAGGGCCGGTGCCTCGACCCAGCCGCGCCGGTCCAGGTCGGCCTGGAGGCGGGACTGGTACCAGACGTTCCACTCGTCGAAAGAGATCTTCAGCCGGCGCTTCTGCCGCTGCTTGGCCGCCACGTGGTCGGCGGTGGCGACCACCTCGCGGATGAAGTTGTCCATGTCCACGGCCGAGGCCAGGATGCTGGCCCGGTCGCCGTCGGACGGGTCGTAGTAGGTGTGGGCCGAGATGTAGTCGACGTGCTCGTAGGTGTGCTCCAGCACGGTCGCCTCCCAGGAGGCGAAGGTCGGCATCCCCCGGTTGGAGCTGCCGCAGGCGACCAGGCTGATCGAGGGGTCGATCAGCTTCATGGCGCGGGCCGTCTCGGCGGCGAGCCGGCCGTACTCGTCGGCGGTCTTGTGGCCGACCTGCCACGGCCCGTCCAGCTCGTTGCCGAGGCACCAGAGCCGCACCCCGTACGGCTCCTCGGCGCCGTGCTTGCGGCGCAGGTCGGACAGCTGGGTGCCGCCCGGGTGGTTGGCGTACTCCAGCAGGTCGCAGGCCTCCTGCACGCCGCGGGTGCCGAGGTTGACCGCCATCATCGGCTCGACGCCGGCCTCGGCCGCCCAGGTCATGAACTCGTTCAACCCGAACGCGTTGGTCTCGACGGTCTTCCAGGCCAGGTCGAGCCGGCGCGGGCGGTCGCCGACCGGGCCGACGCCGTCCTCCCAGCGGTAGCCGGAGACGAAGTTGCCGCCGGGGTAGCGGACCACCGAGACGCCCAGTTCGCGGGTCAGTTCCAGCACGTCCCGCCGGAAGCCGCGCGGGTCGGCGTTCGGGTGCCCGGGTTCGTAGATCCCGCCGTAGACGCAGCGCCCCATGTGCTCGACGAAGGAACCGAAGAGGCGACGGTCGGCCGCGCCGATGGTGAAGGTCGGGTCGATCGTCAGCTGCGCGTTCGGCACGGTGCCACCCTTTCCTCGGTGCTGTCCCGGGTGACCTCGGTCACCGGTGTCCCTGGTTTGTACAACGTTGTAAGCAACGATGTAAAGAGGTCGTTACGTCGTCGTGACGCGGTAGAGTGCGCCCCAGCAGTCACCCGGGAGGAAGCTCAGTGCGGCACAGGCTCAAGGACGTCGCGGAACGGGCCGGCGTGTCGGTGAAGACCGTCTCCAACGTGGTCAACGGCTACCAGCACGTCCGCGCGGACACGCGCGCCCGGGTCGAGGCGGCCATCGCCGAACTCAACTACCGCCCCAACCTCTCCGCCCGCAACCTGCGCAAGGGGCGCACCGGGGTGATCGCCCTGGCCGTGCCCGAGCTGGACATCCCCTACTTCGCCGAGCTGGCCCGGCACGTGGTCACCGCCGCCGCCGAGCACGGCTGGACGGTGCTCATCGACCAGACCGGCGGTGGCCCGGAGCAGGAACGCAAGGCGGCCAGCGGGATCGGCGACCACATGATCGACGGTCTGATCTTCAGCCCGCTCGCGCTCACCGCCGACGACCTCGCCGGCCTCGACGGCATGCCCATGGTGCTGCTCGGCGAGCGGGTCGACCACGGCCCCGCCGACCACGTGGTGATCGACAACGTGGCCGCCGCTCGGGAGATCACCGCCCACCTGGTCGGGCTCGGCCGCCGCCGGATCGCCGCGATCGGCTCGCAGCGCACCCCCGAGGGGGCCAGCGCCCGGCTCCGCCTGGCCGGCTACACCGCCGCGCTGGCCGACGCCGGCATCGCCTACGACGAGCGGTTGGTGGCGCCCGCGCCCGCCTGGCACCGCGCGGACGGCGCGGCCGCCATGCGGCACCTGCTCTCCACCGGGGTACGCCCCGACGCCGTCTTCTGCTTCAACGACACCCTGGCCCTCGGCGCGCTGCGCGCCCTGCACGAGGCCGGCCTGCGGGTGCCCGACGACGTCGCCGTGGCCGGCTTCGACGACATCGAGGACGGCCGCTTCTCCATCCCCACCCTCAGCACCGTCGCCCCCGACAAGGAACGCATCGCCCGCCTCGCCGTCGAACTCCTCGCCAACCGCCTGACGGCCGACCGGGAGGCCCCACCCCGGGAACTGGTAGCCCCCCACCGCCTGGCCCTACGCGAATCCGCCCCCTGACCCCACCCCTCCTCCGCTCCCGGTCAGTCGAAGAAGCGGGCCAGGTGGGACTTGGGTGGGGGTGGGGCGTCCGGGGGGAGGGGGGTGAGGTCGGCGAAGATGGAGGCGCCGTCGCAGCCCACGTGCAGCGGGTACCAGCGCGGGGTGCCGGGCGGCCGCTGACCGCAGATGCCCTTGACGGTCTGCACGTCCAGCAGGCGGACGTGGGTCGGGTCGGCCACCGCGTTCACGTGCCGCCACCAGGGGCTCATCACGTGCAGCACGCCGCCCGGGCGCAGCACCCGGTGGCACTCGTCCAGCAGTGGCAGGAAGTCGATCAGGTGCTCCAGGATGTGCACCGCGAAGAACACGTCCACCGAGTCGTCGGCCAGCGGCAGCGAGCCGGACAGGTCCGCCACCGCGTTCACCCCGGGTGCCGGGTAGATGTCCAGCCCCAGGTTCCCCGGCCACTGCTTGGTCGCCCCGCAACCCAGGTCCACCACCACCGGCGCGCGCCCGGCGACGCTCACCCGGCACCAGACGCCGAGCACCCCGGCCAGCCGGCCCACCAGGTCGCGGACCAGCCGCAGCTCGGCCGGGTCGGCGACCGCGCCGTCGAGGTGGGCGACGCCCCGGTCGAAGCGCACCGCCACGGTCAGCCCGCGCAGCCGCTCGTCGTGCCGGGCCAGGTCGGCCCACGCCTCGGTGAGGAAGCCGTCGACCTCCCGCAGCCGCTCGCCCGACAGTGCGGATTGCGCCATCGCCACCATGCGCCCACCTCCGGGCGGCGCGATACCCGCATCCCCGCCCGATATGCCTCCCCTGCCCGAATCCGGGCCACCGCCGACCGGCGCGGCGGTCAGCCAGTGATGGTGCGGCGGGCGGTGCGGGAGCCGCGCATCCGCTGGCGGGGCTGCGGAGCGGCCGCCTTCGGCCGTTTCAGGTGGTAGCGGTGCAACTCGTTGTTGCCGGGCAGCGACGGGTCCTCGCTCATCGCGACCAGTTCCCAGCCCTGGTCACCGGCCCGGTTCAGGTGGGCCAGCGCGGTGTCGCCGTACGGCGTGACGTCGATCATGGAGCCGTCCGGGCCGTACCAGATGAAGACGACCTCCCACCCGATGTCGGTGGTGGCGGCCTGGCGGCGGCGGACCAGCAGCGCGTACTCCCACTTGAACATGGGGTCATTCTCACCCCGCGCGACCGGGTCAGCACGGATCAATCCTCGGCGATCCGTCCGTCCGCCACCCGCAGCCGCCGGTTCACGCTCACCGCGTCCAGCATCCGCCGGTCGTGGGTCACCAGCAGCAGCGTTCCCGGGTAGCCGGCCAGCGCCGATTCGAGCTGCTCGATCGCCGCCAGGTCGAGGTGGTTGGTCGGCTCGTCGAGCACCAGCAGGTTCACCCCGCGCCCCTGGAGCAGGGCCAGCGCGGCCCGCGTCCGCTCGCCGGGGGAGAGGGTGGCCGCCGGCCGCAGCACGTGGTCGGCCCGCAGGCCGAACTTGGCCAGCAGCGTCCGCACGTCCGCCGGGCTCAGCTCGGGTACGGCGGCGCCGAACGCGTCCAGCAGGGGCTGGTCGCCGAGGAAGAGCCCCCGGGCCTGGTCCACCTCGCCCACCACCACGCCCGGGCCGAGCGCGGCGTGCCCCTCGTCCAGCGGCAGCCGGCCGAGCAGCGCGGCCAGCAGGGTGCTCTTGCCGGAGCCGTTCGCCCCGGTGATCGCCACCCGGTCGGCCCAGTCGATCTGGAGGTCCACCGGGCCGAGGGTGAAGTCGCCACGGCGTACCACGGCGCCCCGGAGCGCGGCCACGACGGCGCCGGCGCGGGGCGCGGCGGCGATCTCCATCCGCAGCTCCCACTCCTTGCGCGGCTCCTCGACCACCTCCAGCCGCTCGATCAACCGCTCGGTCTGCCGGGCCTTCGCGGCCTGCTTCTCGGTGGACTCGGAGCGGAACTTGCGGCCGATCTTGTCGTTGTCGGTGGCCTTGCGGCGGGCGTTCTTCACGCCCTTCTCCATCCAGGACCGCTGCGTCCGGGCCCGCGCCTCCAGCTGGGCCCGGGTGCCGGCGTACTCCTCGAACTCCTCGCGGGCGTGCCGGCGGGCCACCTCGCGCTCCTCCAGGTAGGCCGCGTAGCCGCCGCCGAAGTGGTTGACCTGCCCCTGGTGCAGGTCCAGCTCCACGATCCGGGTGACCGTGCGGGTGAGGAACTCCCGGTCGTGGCTGACCAGCACGGTGCCGGCGCGCAGCCCGGTGACGAACCGCTCCAGCCGGTCCAGGCCGGCCAGGTCCAGGTCGTTGGTGGGCTCGTCGAGCAGGAAGACGTCGTACCGGCTGAGCAGCAGCGAGGCCAGCCCGGCCCGGGCCGCCTGGCCGCCGGACAGGCCGGTCATCGGGTGCTCCAGGTCGACGCGGAGCCCCAACTCGGCGGCGACCTGCTCGGCTCGCTCGTCCAGGTCGGCCCCGCCCAGGTCGAGCCAGCGCTCCAGCGCCGTGGCGTACGCGTCGTCCGCGCCCGCCGCGCCGGCGGTCAGCGCCTCCGTGGCGGCGTCCAGCGCCGCCTGCGCCGCCGTCACCCCGGTACGCCGGGCCAGGAAGTCCCGGACCGTCTCGCCCGGCCGGCGCTCCGGCTCCTGCGGCAGGTAGCCGACGGTGGCGGCGGGCGGGTTCAACGCCACCGACCCCTGCTCCAGCGGCTGGAGCCCGGCGAGGGTGCGCAGCAGGGTGGACTTGCCGGCGCCGTTCACCCCGACCAGCCCGACCACGTCGCCCGGGGCGACCACCAGGTCCAGGTCGGTGAAGAGGAGGCGGTCGCCGTGCCCGGCGGTGAGGTCCTTGGCGATCAACGTGGCGCTCATGAGGAGATCGAGCCTACCGGCGCGGCCGGCCGCGGCGAATCGGATGACCCGGGCTCGGGACGCCAACGGGGTGAGGAAGACTCACAGCCGTGGTGACCACTCTGGCGATCGACTGCGGGGGCGGCGGCATCAAGGCCTCCGTGCTGGACGTCGCGGGGACGATGCGGGCCCGTCCGCTGCGGGTCCCCACGCCGTACCCGCTGCCGCCGGCCCTGTTCGTCAAGACGCTGCTGGACCTCGGCGGCCGGCTGCCCACGGCGGACCGGCTCACCGTCGGGATGCCCGGCATGATCCGGCACGGCGTGGTGGTGGCCACCCCGCACTACGTGACCCGCTCCGGCCCGCGCAGCCGGGTCGACCCCGACCTGGTCGCCGAGTGGTCCGGGTACGACGTGCGCAGCGCCCTGGCCGAGGCGTTCGGCGTCCCGGCGCTGGTGCTCAACGACGCCGAGGTGCACGGCGCGGGCGTGGTCGCCGGGACCGGCTGCGAGCTGGTGCTGACCCTCGGCACCGGGCTGGGCAGCGCGCTCTTCGACGGCGGGGTGCTCGCCCCGCACCTGGAGCTGTCGCACGCCCCGGTGCGCTGGAACACCACCTACGACACGTACGTCGGGGAGCCGGAACGGCGGCGGCTGGGCGACGCCTTCTGGTCCCGGCGGATCCGCCAGGTCGTGGACGGCCTGCGGCCGGTGTTCCGCTGGGACCGGCTCTACCTGGGCGGCGGCAACTCGCGGCTGATCCGGCCGGAACAACTGGCCCGGATGGGCGACGACGTCGTGGTCGTCCCGAACACGGCCGGCATCGTCGGTGGTGTCCGGGCCTGGGACCTGGTGGGCGACCGGTACGACCCGACCCCCTGAACGCGATCACACCCGAAGGAACACTCGCGGTACGGCTGGTGTTGTGCCAGCGTCGGACAAAGGGCTGGCGCGACACGAGGAGGTGGGTCGAGTGGATCTTCTGGCGGAGTACCGGCGGGCGACCATGTTCTTCGAGGCGGGTGACCCGACCGGAGCGGCCCGGCTGCTCGAGCCCATCGTCGAGGCCGAGCCGGGCAACTCCTCGGTACGGCAGCTGCTGGCCCGGGCGTACTTCCAGTCGGCCCAGCTCAACCGGGCCGAGGAGCAGTTGCGCGAGCTGGTCGACCGGGACCCGAGCGACCACTACGCGCACCACGTGCTGGGCCGGACGCTGGAGCGGATGAACCGTCCCGCCGACGCGCTGCGGCACCTGCGCATCGCGGTGGCCATGTACTCGACCAACGCCGACTACACCGCGGCGCTGCGCCGGGTGGAGGGCAAGGTCGGCGGTCGCTGACGGTTGACGACGAAGGGCAGCCCTGCCGGGCTGCCCTTCGTCGTACCTACGATGGGCTGGTGAAGCTCAAGCTCGATCTCCATGACATCTACAACCGCGGCCACGACATCGACCGCGCGCTGCGCGGGATCATGGACGAGGCGGTGGCGAAGAAGGCCACCCTCGTGGAGATCATCCCGGGCAAGGGCTCCGGCCAGCTCAAGAAGAAGGTGCTGCGCTTCCTCGACCAGAAGGACGTCAAGCAGCTCTACCACCGGGTCGAGAAGGACTCGAAGAACTTCGGCCGCCTCTTCGTGCATTTCCGCTGGAAGTAGGAGCCCCCGGCTTCCCTACGCGTCGCCAGCCGGCGGCGCAACGGGCTGGTTCGCCACGATCGGCGGATTGTCAGTGCCCTGGGCCGCCGAGCCAGGTTCCACCGGGGAGCGGCGGCGTAGCGGGGGCGGTCGGCGGGCGGGGCGGGGACGGACGCACGACCCACATGGCGATGCCGCTCGCTACGGTGCCGGCCAGCGCGACCATGGCCACCGGCACGTCGACCAGGAACACCGTCCGCCAACTCATCGCCTGCGCCAGCATGCCGCTCGCGACGGGTCCGAGCAGGAGAGCGGCGCCGAGCGCGAGGCCGAGCACCAGCCGGGCCCGGGAACGCCAGCGGCCCAGCTGACCGGACAGGGCGAGGGCGACGCCGACCGCGGTTCCGGCACCCAGCCCGGCGATCACCCGCCCGACCGCCAACAGTGCGGCCCCCGGCGTGAACGCGCTCACCACGCTCCCGACGATCAGGAGTACCAGCGCCGGCACCGCGGTTGCGGTGGGCCACCGCCGGCCGAGCAGGTAGCCGGGCGCGACCAGGGCCAGCGTTGCGGCCACGTACTGTGCGACCACGGTCACGGTCATGGCCGAGGTGGACAGTCCGAGGTCGCGCTTGATCATGCTGACCAGCGGTCCGATGGGCGCCGTGAGGAGGGCGGCGGCGAGCAGTGCGCTGAATGCTGGCCCGGCGAGCGACCAGAGCGGGCGAACCACCGATGGTCGGGCCGGTGCGGGGTAGCCGGGCGGGATCACGCGGTGAGTGTATGGACCGGATCGTCGGTCGCCAATACCTCGCCCGAAGTCCCCCAGGGCGAAGAACGAGACGGCGATCAGCCGCAGCGCGAGCCGTTCGCGGTCCTCCGGCACCAGGCTTGGCTTCACCTGCCTACAGGCGCGAGCGACCCGGCTGCTTGTTACATCGTGGGCGGTCCGGGAAGGCCGAACGAGCGACGGGCCACTGCGGCGGCGCCGATAATCGTCGGGGACGCAGCGTCGCCCCGGGACCCGGCGTCGACGGGCGGCGGGAGGCGGGCATGACGACCGGAGGCGGCAGCGAGCTGGTGCGCCGGCCGAACGGGTCGACCCGGGCGACCCTGCTGGAGCTGCTCTTCGATGTCGTCTTCGTGGCGGCCCTGGCGTTGGTCTCGATGCTGATCGCGGATCGGGGCTCGTGGAACGGCGTCGCGCCGGTCGCCATCATGCTGATGGCGATCTGGTGGACCTGGTCGGTCACCTCGACCACCACCGACTTCTACGACCCCGATCAGCGACCGATCCAGGCCATCCTGATGGTGACCGCGCTGGGTGCCGTGGTGATGGCGGCGGCGGTGGCCGCCGACTCGCACGCCCTGGTCTTCGCCGTCGGCTACGTGGTCCCGCACCTCGTACGAGGTGCGGTGCTGGTGAGCGTGCTGCACCGGCACCGGCATCAGGCCGAGGGGCGGGCCGCGCGATTCCTCTTCTGGTTCCTGGTCTCCGGCGTCTTCTGGATCGGTGGGGCGCTGCTGGGGCTGCAGTGGACGCTCTGGGCCGTGGCGGTGGCGATCGACTACGTCTCGGCCGCTGCGCGCTACCCGATGCCCCGACTCGGCCGGGTGCCCGTCAGACAGTACGAGAAGACCACCGAGCACCTGGGCGAGCGCTACCAGCAGTTCATCATCCTGGCGCTCGGCGACATCATCCTGGTGCCGACCCTGAAGATCAGCGCCGCCGACTTCACCCACGCCCGGTGGGTCGCCTTTCTGAGCGCCTTCGCCGCCATGCTGCTGCTCTGGCAGATCTACGTCCGGGGGGCCGGTTCCATCGTGCGGACCACCGCGCCGCGACTGCTCCGGCGGGCGACCCGGCTGGCGCCGTACACCCACCTGGTCATGCTGTCCGGCGTCGTCTGCACCGCCGCCGGGTTCGACCTGGTCGTCGAGCGGCCTACCGGCGACACACCGGCGCGCTGGGTCGCCCTGATCCTCGGCGGGCCCGCGCTCTTCCTGCTCGGGCGCACCCTGTTCACCTACCGGATCCTCGGCGTGATCCCGTGGCACCGGGTGCTCTGGCTGCTGATCCTGCTGGCCGCGATGCCGTGGGTGGGCGGCTGGCCCCCGGTGCTGGTCACCACCCTCGCCGTGCTGATGCTGGCGGGGGTGGTGACCGGAGACGCCATGGGCGGGCGGTTGACCCGACCCCAGCCGCGGGGACGGCCCGGCTGACCGGGGACGGGTGCGGCCCGGAGCGTCAGTCCGTCTTGCGGACCCGGTAGGCAAGGTGGGTGACCTCGTTGCCCTGGACCACCCTGGTCGGCCCCTCCAACTGGACGGGGGCGATCTTCAGGCCGGCGAAGAACGGGATGCCGTCGCCCAACAGGACGGGGACGAGGTCGACGTGCACCTCGTCGAGCAGCCCGGCCTCCAGCACCTGCGTGGCGATGGTGCCGCCGTTGACGCCGACCTCCTTGTCGCCGGCGATCGCCTTCGCCCGGTCGATCGCGGCCTCGATGCCGTCGGTGACGAACACGAACGAGTCGCCCTCCCGGTCCCAGCCCTCCGGCACGTGGTGCGTGACCACGACGACCGGTACGTCCATCGGGTGCCGGCCGCCCCAGCCGTTCGTCATGTCGAACAGCCGCCGGCCGACGACCAGCGCCCCGGTCCGCTCGGTCAGCTCGCGCACGTGTTCCGCGCTCGCCGCCGACGTGCGGAAGGTCATGTCGGGGTTGGCCGTCGGCGTCTCCACGTCGCCGTTGCCGTACCACTGGAAGAGGTGTTCGAACCCACCGTGGGTCGCGTCGGCGATGTAGCCGTCCAGCGACATCGTGGCTCCGGTCGTCACCTTCGTCATCGTGCTGCTCCTCCGGTCGTGGGGCTGTCCTTCACCCGGAAGTAGAAGCTGGGGCCGCTCCCCTCGACATCCGTCCCGAAATTTTCCGTGGCCGGCTAGAGGGGATAGGTCCGGGCCACCGCCAGCATCTCCGAGCTGTGCGAGCCGACCACGCCGACGTCCGCCGGCCGGGCCCGGAACCCGGGCAGCCCGCTCAGCCCGTCGCTGGCGTCCATCGCCCGCAGGTTCACCTGTCCCGCCTTAGGCACCAGGGTCAGGGTGACCTCGACGCCCTCCGGCGGCGGGGCGTGGAAGACGACGCCGAAGCCCCACCGGCCGTCGCGGGCCTTGACCGGCACGTCCCGCCCGGCCACCGTTGCCGAGCGCACCTGTGCCGTGGTCGTGTCGACGTGCAGGGTCAGCAGCCGGACCGGTCGCTGGGGCAGCATCCGGACCCGCAGCACCCGCTGGTCTCCGGAGCGGGTGTCGGAGAGCGTCTCCAGCTTCGGGGCGGGCAGGTTCGCCGCCTGCGCCGGCCCGGCCCGCAGTTCGCCGTCACCCAGCCCCGGGAAGTCGTCGGCCACGGAGACGGTGCCGTCGACGTAGCCGGCGGTCCACGACTGCGGGTCGTCCTCGTGGCTGAGCCACCGCGCCGTGCCGGTGCCGGCGTCGAGGGCGTACATCAGGTGGGTCGGCACGGGGTGCGCGGCGTCGAAGCGGTCGACGGCCAGGCCGACCCCGGCGAGCACCACGGCGGCGAGCGCGGCGGCGCCGGCCGGCAGGGCGCCGAGCCGGCGGGCCT
>NZ_MUYZ01000075.1:0-24157 GCF_003013775.1 Micromonospora sp. MH33 | reverse complement strand
GGCGAGCGCGCCGGGCAGCTGCGGCGGCCCGGCGAGCAGCGTGGCCGCCGCACCGGCGGCCAGCGCCGCACCGGCGAACAGCACCGAGAAGGCCCGCGTGGTGCCGACCTGCCAGGCGCCGGCCCGCTGGTTGGTCGCCGTGGCGACCGCGTCCACCACGTCGTCGAAGACGATCTCGGGCGCGGCGGCGGCGCGCGGGTTGAAGTAGAGCACCTCGCCGTCGCGGACGCCGAGCTGCGCGGCGGTACGGCCGCCGTCGAGCGGCTGCCCACCGAGCCGGGACAGGCTCCAGCCGCCGTGCCGCACGCCCTCGTCGGCGAGGTCCTCGCCGGCGTAGCGCAGCAGCGTCGGCAACAGGTCGGCCAGCGGCACGTCGGACGGCAACGCCAGATCCATCCTGGTCCGCGGCGCCACGATGGTGATCCGGCTCAGTCCGCCGGTCGCCGTCTTCGTCGCCACTGTGGCCTCCTCGTGCTCGCCTACGATCCACCTCGGCCGCCCGCGCCGCCCCCGTGGGTCCACGACGCCTCCGGGAGATTACCTACGATGGCGGTCGCACAGGTTGCCCACCCGACGACTCGGGTGCGTCGGCCGACCACGAGCAGGGCCGCTTCTGGGGAGGAGACAAGGTTGAGCACGGTGGTGTTCCGCCGGCTTCCGCGTCAACCGGGGCCCGCGCTGCCGCGCGGGGAGGTGCTGCTGGAGTCCCCGCCCGAACTGCCGGAGCCGCAGGCCAAGGGCATGGGTCAGGTGCTGATGATCCTGCCGATGCTCTGCGGCGTCGGCGCGATGGCCTTCCTCTACGCCGGTCGCGGCGGCGGCATGATGACGTACGTGGCCGGCGGCCTGTTCGGCGTGTCGATGCTGGGCATGGCGGTCGGCACGCTCGGCAACGGCGGCAACGACAAGGCCGAGCTGAACGCCCAGCGGCGCGACTACATGCGCTACCTGGCCCAGATGCGCAAGCGCACCCGGCGGGCCGCCGAGCAGCAGCGCGCCGCGATGACCTGGCGGCACCCGGAGCCGGACGCGCTCTGGTCGGTCGCCGCCTCGCGCCGGCTGTGGGAGCGGCGGATCACCGAGGACGACTTCGGCGAGGCCCGGATCGCGCTCGGCCCGCAGCGGCTGGCCGTGGAGATCGTGCCGCCGGAGACCAAGCCGGTGGAGGACCTGGAGCCGATGAGCGCCATCGCGCTGCGCCGGTTCGTCCGGGCCCACTCCAGCGTGCCGGACCTGCCCACCGCGTTGTCGCTGCGCGCGTTCAGCCGGGTCGCGTTGCGCGGTGACCGGGAGCCGGTGCTCGACCTGGCCCGGGCCGCGCTGGGTCAGCTGGTCACCTTCCACGCCCCGGACGACCTCCTGGTGGCCGTGGTGGCCGCGCCCGACCGGCAGCCGGTGTGGGACTGGGTGAAGTGGCTGCCGCACGCCCAGCACCCGGGGCGTACGGACGCGGCGGGCGCACGCCGGATGGTCTTCGCCAGCCTCGCCGAGGCGGAGGCGGCGCTCGCCAACGAGCTGGGCGGCCGGCCCCGGTTCGCCCCGGAGGCGAAGCCGCTCACCACCGCGCCGCACCTGGTGGTGGTGCTCGACGGCGGGGAGGTCTCGTCGACCTGCGCGCTGATGGGGCCGGGCCTGCTGGGCGCCACGGTGATCGACCTCTCCGGGGCGGTGCCCCGCGACGCCGGCCGCTGGCTGCTCTGCCTGGACGCCGGCGACGGCAGCGGGCTGGACCTGGTCCGCGGTACGGCCAACTCCCGGCTGGGCCGGCCGGACCGGCTGAGCATGGCGGCCGCCGAGGGGCTGGCCCGGCAGATCGCCCCCTACCGGCTCTCCCAGCAGCAGGGCACCAGCACCGAGGAGCCACTGGCCCGCAGCATGGAGCTGCCGGACCTGCTCGGCGTCGGCGACGCGGCCACGGTGGACACCCAGCAGACCTGGCGGCCGCGCAGCCACCGGGACCGGCTGCGGATCCCGCTCGGCGTCGGGCCGGACGGCAACGTGGTGGAGCTGGACTTCAAGGAGTCCGCGCACGAGGGCATGGGCCCGCACGGCCTGGTCATCGGCGCGACCGGTTCCGGCAAGAGCGAACTCCTGCGTACGGTGGTCGCGGCGCTGGCCGTGACCCACTCGTCCGAGGAACTCAACTTCGTCCTGGTCGACTTCAAGGGTGGCGCCACCTTCGCCTCGCTGGACGCGTTGCCGCACACCAGTGCGGTCATCACCAACCTCTCCGACGAGCTGCCGCTGGTCGACCGCATGCGGGACGCGCTGGCCGGTGAGATGAACCGCCGCCAGGAGGTGCTGCGGGCGGCCGGCAACTACGTCTCGCGCTACGACTACGAGAAGGCCCGGGCCGCGGGCGAGCCGCTGGAGCCGATGCCCAGCCTGCTCATCATCTGTGACGAGTTCTCCGAGCTGCTCGCCGCGAAGCCGGACTTCATCGACCTCTTCGTGATGATCGGCCGGCTCGGCCGGTCGCTCGGCGTCCACCTGCTGCTGGCGAGCCAGCGGCTGGAAGAGGGGAAACTCCGGGGACTCGACACCCACCTGTCGTACCGGATCGGTCTGCGGACCTTCTCGGCGGTGGAGAGCCGGATCGTGCTCGGCGTGCCGGACGCGTACGAGCTGCCGAGCGCGCCCGGCCACGGCTACCTCAAGACCGACACCGCCACCATGCTCCGGTTCCGCGCCGCCTACGTCTCGGGCCCGTACCGGGCGCCGGGGCAGGTGCAGCGCTCGGTCCGGGCGCAGGTGCAGCGCCGGATCGTCCCGTACGGCATCGACTACGTGCCGGCGCCGGCCCTGCCGAGCCCGGCCGAGACCGCGCCCGAGCCGGAGCAGACCGGCGACGGCAAGGCCGTGGCCATGCTGGACGTGCTGATCGACCGCCTCAAGGGGCAGGGCCGCCCGGCGCACCAGGTCTGGCTGCCGCCGCTGGCCGAGCCGTCGGGCCTGGCCGAGCTGCTGCCGCCGCTGAAGGTGCACCCCACGTTCGGGCTCACCACCGCGGACTGGCCGGGGCGGGGCCGGCTCGCCGTGCCGGTGGGCATCGTCGACCGCCCGTACGAGCAGCGCCGCGACCCGATGATGGTCGACCTCTCCGGGGCCGGCGGCAACGTGGTGATCGTCGGCGCCTCGCTGAGCGGCAAGAGCACCATGCTGCGCACGATGCTGGCCTCGCTGGCGCTCACCCACACCCCGCGCGAGGTGCAGTTCTTCTGCCTCGACTTCGGCGGTGGCGCGCTGCGCAGCCTGGACGGGCTGCCGCACACCTCCGGTGTGGCCGGGCGGCGGGACGTCGAGGCGGTCCGCCGGACCGTGGCCGAGGTGGTCGCCGTCATCGACGAGCGGGAGAACCGGTTCACCCAGCACGGCATCGACTCGGTGGCGAGCTACCGGCGGCGCCGGGCGGCCGGGGAGTTCGCCGACGACCCGTTCGGTGACGTCTTCCTCGTGGTCGACGGCTGGAACACGCTGCGCCAGGAGTACGAGGAGCTGGAGCAGACCATCACCAACCTGGCCAACCGCGGGCTCGGTTTCGGCGTACACGTGGTGATCACCGCCGTGCGGTGGGCGGAGATCCGGATCAACATGCGGGACCTGCTCGGCACCAAGCTGGAGCTGCGGCTCGGCGACCCGGCCGAGTCGGAGATCGACCGGCGGGCCGCGCAGAACGTGCCGGTCGGCGCGCCGGGTCGCGGTCTGACCCGCGACAAGCTGCACTTCCTCACCGGGATCTCGCGGATCGACGGCAAGCGCGACATCGAGGACCTGACCGAGGCGTCGGTCGCCCTGGCCGGGCACGTGGCGGCCAACTGGCCGGGCCGCCCGGCGCCGAAGGTACGGCTGCTGCCGCGCAAGCTGGCGGTCGGCGAGCTGGCGAAGGTGATCGACCGCTCGGCCCCGGGCATCCCGATCGGCGTCAACGAGTCGGCGCTCGCCCCGGTCTACCTGGACCTGACGACCGAGCCCCACCTGACCGTGTTCGGCGACGCCGAGTGCGGCAAGACCAACCTGCTGCGGCTGATCGCCCGGGGCGTCGCCGAGCGGTACACGCCGGCCCAGGCCCGGCTGGTCATCGCCGACTACCGGCGCGGTCTGCTGGGTGCCGTCGAGGGCGACCACCTGCTCGACTACGCACCGTCCAACCAGGTCTTCAGCCAGGGCCTCGGCTCGATCCGGAGCGCCCTGCAGAACCGGCTGCCCGGGCCGGACGTGACCACCGCCCAGCTGCGCGACCGGAGCTGGTGGAAGGGGCCGGAGCTCTACATCCTGGTGGACGACTACGACCTGGTCGCCTCCGGTGGCAACAACCCGCTCAGCGCCCTGCACGAACTCCTGCCGCAGGCGCGGGACATCGGCCTGCACCTGATCATCACCCGTCGGGTGGGCGGCGTGGCCCGGGCCCTCTACGAGCCGGTGCTGCAACGCCTGCGTGAGCTGGACTCGCCGGGCCTGCTGATGTCCGGCAGCCGCGAGGAGGGCGCGGTCTTCGGCAACCTGCGGCCGAGCCCGCAACCGCCGGGCCGGGGCACGCTGGTCCGCCGTCGGGACGGCCAGCAGCTCATCCAGACCGCCTGGACGGAGCCCGCATGACGGGGCGGACGTCCCACGAACGGGTCCGGTAGCGTCGGCTCGACCGCCAGTGGTGAGGAGAGGACAGTCGTGAGCACCTCGTGGGGTTACGGCGGCGCCGGTGGCGCCGTGGAGAACCTGTTGCGCCATGCGCAGGAGCAGCAGCGCCGGCTGGCGGAGTTCCAGCAGCAGCGCGCCGAACTGCGCGTGACCGGGGAGAGCCCGGACGGCCTGGTCCGGGTGACCGTCGACGGTGACATGAAGGTCGGCGGCATCGACATCAACGCCCGGGCGATGCGGCTGGACAGCTACACCCTGGCCGAGTCGCTCCAGGCCGCCATCGACGCGGCGTACGCCTCCTTCGCCGAGCGGCAGCAGGAGCTGATGACCGAGATGCTCGGCGGCTCGGAACTGGTCCGCCAGGCGCAGGCGGGCAACCTCACCCCGGAGGACTGGTTCCGCCAGTTCGGGGTGGACCTGACCGACCCGACCCGCGGCCTGCGCCGCTGACCAGGGAGGAGACGCGGTGGCGAACAAGGTCGACGTCGACGCGATCCGCAAGGCGAGCCAGAAGCTCGATGCTCCGGACGGCCCGATCCAGTACCTGCGCAACGTGCAGACGCTGCTGGAGAGCGTGAAGCTGCCGGACGGTGCGCTGACCCTCTTCGGCGGGTCGACCGTGCAGGCGCACAACGCTTCGGTGGACGGTCACCTGAAGAACGTCAAGACCGGCATCGAGCACCTGCACAAGGCGGCCGAGCAGCTGGAGCAGACCGCCAAGAACTGGGAGAAGTCGGACCAGCCGTGGGTGGTCAAGTGACCGGCCGGGCACGCGACGGGGAGAGCAGCTGATGTCGGAGATCCTGATCGCCAACGCGGCCGGCACGGTGACCGGCACGCACACGGTCGCCGCCGCGACCGCGCCGGTGCGCGGCCTGCTGCCCGCGGCCCGGGCCAACTGGATGTGGCTGGTCTTCGCCGGCGCGCTGGGTGCGGCCATCGCCTACCTGGAGACGTTCGACAACGACGAGGTCAACAAGTCCATCAAGGAGTGGGGCGACGCGGCGCGGCTGCTCGGCGGCGACCAGTTCGGCGAGGCGCTGGGGCAGGTCCCGCCGTCGGACGCCGAATGGGACTTCGACGACCGGGACGCGTTCGACCTCTTCCTGCGCAAGCTCGGCGCGGAGATCAACTCGCTGGCCGAGGCGTTCAACGCCAACAAGGACACCCTCACCTCGGCCCGGGACGCCTTCAACGACGCGGTGAACGCGCTGGTGGACGCGCTCATCCCGATCCTGATCGCGGTGATCGCGTCGGTGGCCCTGCAGGCGTTCCCGCCGACCGCGCCCATCGCGGAGGCGATCGGCGTGGCCGGGATGGTGGCGAGCGCGGCGATCCTGTCGCTGGTCTTCGGTGACATCAGCGCGCTGTTCTCGGCCGTCATGTCCGGCTTCCAGGGCAACGACCGGTTCGCCTTCGTGTCGGACTCCCGACCCGGCTGGGCGGCCACGGGCCAGGACCCGGACATCAAGGACATCAAGATCGACTGGGTGCAGGACTCCAAGTTCTACCAGTGACGGGAAGGGGCCCCGGGGTGCTGCTGGTGCTCTTCGTGTACTTCCTGGTGACCGTGCCGGCCTTCCTCGGGCTGGCGCTGGTCGCCCAGTTGTCCCGCGCCGCGTGGGCGAAGCGGGCCAGTGAGGTGGTGTTGCTCACCGGGGTCGCCGCGCTGATCCCGGTGGTGCTCGCCCGGGCGCTCGACCGGCCGGTGCTCTGGCTGTTCGTGGCGCTGCTGGTCGTCGTGCTGGTCTTCGGCGCGGTGATGCACGTGAGGACGTATCGGCGGCCGTCCTGAGCCGCCACTGGCGTCCGCGACCGTCCACGTCGTACGGTCTGATCGCCGGACGGCGTTGTGCGCCATGGGGATCCAGGGCTGCGCGGATTGGACGTCGTCCGCTACGGTTCGGATGAAGTGTCCGTCGGTGGGGTGTGTACGCCTTGCCGCGGGGGAGGGGCGCGGCGGATCCGCCGCCACAGAGATGACGGAAGGGTGTGAAGCATGGCGTTCGAGGTCAGTGCAGCGACTCTGCACACCGCCGCGAGTGACGTGCGGTCCACGCGCAGCGACGTCGACGGTGAGCTCAAGAAGCTGTGGAATGTCGTCGACGACCTGGCCATGGCCTGGAAGGGCGGGGCGTCCACGGGTTTCCAGAACCTGATGCTGCGTTGGAACGAGGACACGAACAAGCTGCTGACGGCGATGGACAACATCGCCGACCTGCTTGACAAGTCCGGCACGACGCACCAGGTCAACGACGAAGAGCAGCAGCAGATGCTGGACAAGTTCCACTCTGCTCTCAACCCGTGATCCGCGAAGACAGGCAGAGGAGGAATCGATGAGCATCAAGGTTGACTACGCTGTCCTCGAGAGCAGCAACCAGCAGATGCAGGCCATCTCGCGGACCATCGACGAGAAGCTGGACACGCTTCGCTCGATGCTGACCAAGCTCGAGTGGGAGGGCCAGGACCGCGCCGCCTACGAGCAGCACCAGGCTCAGTGGGACGCCGCCGTGCGGGACATCAACAAGGTCCTGAACGAGATCGGCGGGGCGGTGGGCATCGCCCGCGAGAACTACATGACCACCGAGATGAGCAACTCCAAGGTCTGGGGCTGACCCGACCGAACCGCTGCGGCTCCGCTCCGGCTCACGCCGGGGTCGGGGCCGTGGTGCTTTTCCGGGCCGGCTCCGGTGCCGGCCCGGTTCAGGCGTCCTGCGGCGCGGTCCGGCGGCCGGGGCGCCAGCTGCGTCGCCGGCCCCGGACCAGGATCGGCCGCAGCGCCAGCAGGACCCCGGCCAGCAGCGCGCCGACCGCCGCCACCCAGATCGCCACGGTGCGCTGCCAGGCCAGCGGATCGGTGCGCGGCGCCGGCGCCGGCATCGCGCCCAGCGGCGGCGCCCGAGACGTACGCGGTGGCGAAGCTGGTGCCGCCCTGCGGCTCGGCCCGGTAGCCGGCGCCCTGCGGGGCGGGGCCCACGATGTTCAGTCCGGGCGCGGCGATGTCCACATAGTCGCCGGTGACCGAACTGCCGACGTGCTCGCCGTTCTCGTCCACCCCGGCCACCGCGATGACGCCCGGGTACGCGGCCGGGTACGCCGGCTGGTCCTGCTGATTTTCCTGCCGGTTGCCGGCCGCGGCTACCAGGATCACGCCCTTGCCGAGGGCGTAGTCGACGGCCGCCTTGAGCGCCGGGTCGTCGAGGGTGACCAGGGAGAGGTTGATCACGTCGGCGTCGTGGTCGACCGACCATCGGATGGCTCGACCGATCTCGGCCGGGATGGACTCGTCGAAGGCCCGCTGGTTGTCGGCGAGCACGCGGACCGGCAGGATCCGGGCCTCCGGCGCGATCCCGGTGTACGGCGCGCCGGTGCCCTCCCGCCCGGCGATGATGCCCGCGATCAGGGTGCCGTGGCCGACCAGGTCGCACTGGCCGTGAAGCTTGGCGAGCTGGTTGAAGTCCTCGCCGGAGAGGACCCGGCCGCGCAGCAGGGGGTGGGTGGGAGAGACGCCGGAGTCGATGACCGCGACGGTGACGCCCTGCCCCTTGGTGACCCGCCAGGCCGCAGCGGGGTCGAGCCGGTTCAGCGCCCAGGGCGCCGCGGCCGGGGCGGGGCCGCCGGGTGGGCCGCACTTCGGGGCCGCCACGGCGGGCGCGGGCACCGCCAGCGCGCCGCCGAGGAGGGCGGCCACCGACACTCCGGAGAGGACGGATCGGATCCGGTGCCCGGTACGGACGTGCTCCGTCGTCCCGTCCGGCCGCAAGCTGTCGCGCACGCGGTGAGATTACCGTCGCCGCGCCGTCCGTGCGGTGACGGGCATCCGCGAGGAGGCGGTCAGCTCTCGGTCACCGGCTCCGCGACCGGCCCGGTGGTGAAGAGGGCGAGCAGAGCGCCCACCTGTTGGTCGGCCTCGGCCGGGTGCCGGAAGTGCCCGCTCGGGTTGATCGTGTACTCGTTGCGCCGGCCCACCCGGGTACGACGGAGGTAGCCACCGGCTTCCAGGTCGGCGACGATCGCCTGGGCGGCCCGCTCGGTCACCCCCACCTCGTCGGCCACGTCCCGCAACCGCGCCGTGGGGTTGCGCGCGATGGCCAGCAGCACGTGCCCGTGGTTGGTGAGGAAGGTCCAGTTCCGGCCGCTCCCGTTCTCGCCTGGTGTCGTCGCCATGGTCGTCATGGTATGGCCCTTCCCCGCGTCCCTCGGTCCTGGCCCGGCCCGGGCCTGCACGGCGGGGCCGGGTCCGGGCCGCCGTCAAGGGTGGCTCAACGTATGAAATGCGTATCACGTAAATCTTGACGTGCGTTGGACTGCGTGTGACGGTTGGTGCCGAGGCCGCCTCCGTCGCCGGCCGGCTGACCAGGTCGTTTTCGCGCGAGGACGAGGTGAGGATGGATGCCGCCGACCACTCCCGAACAGGCGCTCGCCGAGCTCCACGCCGGTAACCAGCGGTTCGTCACCGGTGTACCGCGCCATCCCAATCAGGACGCCGGGCACCGGGCTGCGGTCGCCGACGGGCAGCACCCGTTCGCCGTGATCGTCGGCTGCTCCGACTCCCGGCTCGCCGCCGAGATCATCTTCGACCGCGGCCTCGGTGACCTCTTCGTGGTCCGCACCGCCGGGCACACCGCCGGCCCCGAGGTGCTCGGCAGCGTCGAGTACGCGGTGACCGTGCTGGGCACCCCGCTCGTGGTGGTGCTCGGCCACGACTCGTGCGGCGCGGTCCAGGCCGCCCGCGAGGCGGTCCGCACCGGCACCTCGCCGTCCGGGCACCTCGGCGCGGTGGTGGACGCCGTCGCGCCCAGCCTGCTCCGGGCCGGCCGGGATGGCGTGGAGGATCTCGACACCATCGTCGACATCCACATCGCGCAGACCGTGGAGGCCCTGGTGGCCCGGTCCGCCGTGCTCGCCGAGCGGGTGTCCGCCGGGAAGGTCACGATCGTCGGCATGTCCTACCGGCTGAGCGCCGGCGAGGCGCGCACCGTGGCCCAGATTCCGGCTACCGCGCCGGTCACGCCGGTGCCCGCCCCGGCCGCACCCGCCGACCCGGCGCTCGCCGGCTGACCGATCCGCCAAACGTCGAGGGGCCGGCCCGCATCGCGGACCGGCCCCTTCGGCGTATGTCGTCAGAGCAGCGACATGTGCACGTGGTCGGTGTGGTTGGAGGGTCCGCTGTAGGACTTCCAGCCGGTGGCCGGGAACCAGATCTGCCGGTTCCAGATCACGTAGTAGATGCCCAGCCGGTCGGCGTTGCGGATGAGGAAGGCGGCGACGTTGTTGCCGTACATCCGCTGGTCCTTGGTCCGCCACGGGGAGAAGCCGCTGTTCTGCAGCGACCAGTCGCAGGCCCGGCCCTTGGGATGTTCCCACGGCCCGCCCGGGCGGTAGCAGCCCACGAAGCGGTTGAAGCCGGCCCGCTTCACCTCCTTGTACGCGTGCAGCGTGCGCGGGGTGATGCAGCCCGAGGTGGTCGGGTCGTCCTCGCTGCACGACTCCGGCTTCCAGTCGCCGTCGGCGGTCCGACCGGGGCCGATCCGGGCGACCGGCGAGGTGGCCGAAACCAGGCCGCCGGTGAAGCCGATCCCACCGACCAGCTGGAGCGCCTTCTCCGTCTCGGCCTTCTCGCGGGCCATCGCGTTCTTCTGCTTCTCCTGCTCGCGCACCTCGACGTCGAGCGCGATCTTGGCCTGCTCGGCGCGGTTCTTCGCGGCGTTGATGGCGGCGAGCTTCTGCGCGTTCATCAGGTTCAGCTCGTCGAGGGCGGCCGCCCGCCGGACGAACGAGTCGGGCGTGTTGCTCTCCAGCAGCATGGCCATGGCGCCCATCCGGCCGGTCCGGTAGGACTGCGCGGCCATCTGGGCCACCTGCGGGCTCAGCGCGTCGAGCTCGCTCTGCGCCGCCTTCACCTCGAGGGCGAGCTGGAGCTGGCGCTTGCGGGACTTGTCCAGCTTCGCCTTGGCCTGGAGGTAGGCCCGGTTGGCGGTGTCGATGGCCTCGGTGATGAGGGGGTCGTCGTCGTCCTCGGAGTGCCCTGAGGGGGTGGGGGTGCTCGGAGCGGCCGTCGCCGGGGTCGGCCCCACCAGCACGGTGAGCGCGGCCACAACGGCCACCACGGGGGTCAGCCAGCGCCGCAGGGGTGCCGTCACAGTGTTCCCTTCCGTCGGCCGCCGACCGGGTTAGCTGACGGGTTCGGGACGGAAGTGGCCCCTACCGCTCGCGCGGATTCACCCCATGTACCTGGTTCCCCGGCTCGCCCTCGGGCGATTGGGCGGCGGCACCGCTGGCGCCGGTGCGCGCCTTCGGCGGTGACCGGCAGCGAGGTTACCCGAGAGCCCTCCCCGGGTTCTACGTCCGGAAGCCGACCAATAGCGAGATTTCGTCCTCGCCCAGCGTGACCAGGATCGCGTTTGGAATGCGTCGTCACGCTGCGGAGTGTCACCATGCGGCCTCCGTGTTCCTGTCGCCGCCGGGCCATCCGCCGGCCCGTGGCCCGGGCGCCCCGCCGAGCGCCTCCAGGGCCTCGTTCCGCCCGGCCGGCGGCCGCGGCGCGGGGGAATCCGCCGGGTCCGCGGTGGTCCCGCGCCGCCCGGCGGTGGTGACGACCGCGGCCAGCCCGGTGGTCAGCGGTACGGCGGCGATCAGGCCGAGCGTGGCCACCGCGCTGCGGACGATCTCCTGGGCCAGGAACTCGCTGGTGAGGATCTGGCTCACCGGCCGGGAGTCGGCGACGAGCAGGAGCAGCAGCGGCAGCGAGGCGCCCGCGTACGCCAGCACGATGGTGTTGACCGTGGAGGCGATGTGCGCCCGGCCCACCCGGGTGGCCGCCCGGTAGAGGTGCCGGCGGGACAGCGCGGGGTTGGCGTGGGCCAACTCGGTGACCGTGGCCGCCTGGGTGACCGTGACGTCGTCCAGCACGCCCAGCGAGCCGATGACGATGCCGGCCAGCAGCAGGCCGTGCAGGTCCACGTCGCGCTGGAACATCGACAGGGTGGTCGCGTCCTCGCTGCCGAAGCCGGTGAGGTGGGTGGCGGCCGTGGCCAGGGTGCCGAGCACCCCGGTCAGCACCAGGCTGCCGAGGGTGCCGAGCACGGCCACCGAGGTCTGCGCGGTGATCCCGTGGGTCAGGTAGAGCACCACGAACATGATCAGCGCGGCGCCCACGATCGCCACGAGCAGCGGCGGCTGGCCGGCGCCGATCCCCGGCAGCACGAAGCCGAGCAGGACGGCGAAGCTCGCCGCGAGTCCGCCCAGCGCGGCCAGCCCGCGCCAGCGGCCGAACGCCACGATCGCCACGGCGAAGAGCACCGCGAGCCAGACCAGCGGCGTGCCGCGCTGGTGCTCGGCGATGTTGTAGCTCTTCACCGCCGGGTCGGCCGGGTCGGTCAGCTCGACCAGGATCACCTCGTCGCCGACCTCGACCCGGGGCGCGCCGGGGCCGGAGGGCACCGGCGTCTCGACCTGCCGGCCGGCGTCCGGGCCCTGCTCGGCGGCGACGGTCACCGTCCCGCACGGCCCGGCGGAACCGCCCGGGCCCCCCTCCGGCGCCTCCGGGGTCGGCGGGCAGGGCTCGGTCACCACCCGGGTCACCGTGCCGTGGTAGCGGGGCAGCGCCGGGGCGTCCGCCGGTTCCCGGTCCTGCCGGGGCCAGAGCACCAGCGCGGCGACCACGGTGATCAGGAAGAGCGGCACCACCGTCGCCACCAGGATCCGCCGTACCCCCGGCGGGGCGGACGGAGCGGGACGGGTGTGGTCGGCGCCCATGGCGTCTCTCCCAACGATTCGCAACGGGATTCGTGTCACCGGGCCGGTCGGTTCACCGGACCGGCCGGGGCGCCGCGGGGACGGCGCGGACCGGGTCGTCGCCCGGGAATGGTAGCCAGGCGGGTCCGGAGACGCCTCGGGACAGGGTGCTGCGGCGGTTCCCCCGGGGCGCGCCCGACCGGCCGGTTACCGTGGTGACATGGCGGGCTCGGCGGCGACCGGACGGTGGGTCCGGCTCCTGCTGCTGCTCTGCACGCTGGTCGGGCTGACCGCCATGCACACCCTGGGCCACGGCGCCCACTCCCCGGCGGACCACCAGGCGGGCCACCCGGCCAGGCACATCGCACCGGTCGCCATGGCCGCGGACTGCGTGGGCGAGGACTGCCCGGTACGCGCGCTGCCTCCGGCCGAGCCCGGCGGGGATCCGTCCGGGTGGAGCGTCTGCCTGGCCGTGCTCGGCGCGTTCGCCGTCGCGCTGCTGGTCGTCGTGCTGCTGCGGACCGGGTCGCGGGCCGTCGTCGCGGCGGCCGGCGGCCCGCTCCGGCACGCCGCCGGCCCGCGCGCCCCGCCGCCCCGGCCCTACGGGCTGCGCCTGGCGACGACGTCGGTGCTGCGCAGATAGGACGCCCGACGCGAGGGGACCGGACCACCGGTGCCCCGCGTCCGCCGTCCGCTGCGTACGTTCCGACACTCGAAAGGCACACTCGTGTTCAGTCGTACCATCGCGCGCCGGGCCGCTCTGGCCGGCGCGAGCATCACCGTCGCTCTCGCCCTGGCCGCCTGTGCCGACGACCCGATGTCCGGCCACGGCATGCCGGGCGCGGCCGGCACCGCCACGCCCGCCGCCGGGGCCTCGGCCTCGTTCGACGCCGCGGACGTGATGTTCGCCCAGATGATGATCCCGCACCACCAGCAGGCCGTGGAGATGTCCGAGCTGGCCGGGACCCGGGCGGTCGACCCGGAGGTGAAGAAGCTGGCCGGGCAGGTCACGGCGGCCCAGGGGCCGGAGATCGCCACCATGCGCGGCTGGCTCGCTGCCTGGGGCCGGCCGGCGCCCTCGGCGAGCGCCGGGCACGGCATGCCGGGGATGGACCACGGCATGCCCGGGATGATGTCCGAGGCCGACCTGGCCAAGTTGGCCGCGGCGTCCGGCACCGACTTCGACCGGCAGTTCCTGACCATGATGATCGCCCATCACGAGGGCGCCATCACCATGGCCAGGGAGGAGATCGCCCGTGGCGTCCACCCGGACGCCACGGCGCTGGCCCGGCAGATCGTCACCACCCAGCAGGGTGAGATCGACGCCATGAGGAAGGTGCTCGACCGGCTCTGAGCCAGGTGTCGGGTGCCTCGCCCGTGGCGGGGCACCCGGCCCGGTCAGCCGCGCTTCATCAGGCGGCCGACGGCGGCCATCATCTCGGTGGCCATCTCGTCGGCGCGGCCCTCGGCGGCGCCCTCGTGCATGCAGTGCCGGGCGTGCCCGTCCAGCAGGCCGAGGCCGACCTTGTCCAACGCGGCCTGGATGGCGGAGATCTGGGTCAGCACGTCGATGCAGTAGCGGTCGTCCTCGACCATCTTCTCGATGCCGCGGACCTGGCCCTCGATACGGCGGAGCCGCGCGAGCAGCTGGTCCTTGCTGGCGGTGTAGCCCCGGGTCGGGGTCGTCGGTGCGGTCATGACGTCAAGGATAGCGTACCCCTTGGGGGTATGGTACGGTTCTCGCCGTGGCCGATACCCCCACCGGGTAACGGTAGCGCCAGAGTGGCAGCCGTCTCTCTCCTGCTTACCCCCTGGGGGTATAGGATGGAGGCGGCGGAAGGGAGATGCGCGATGGTCACCACCACGTACCAGGTGCAGGGCATGACCTGCGGGCACTGCGTCAACTCGGTCAGCACCGAGGTGAGCGCGCTGCCGGGCGTCACCGACGTCCAGGTCGACCTGGCCTCCGGCCGGGTCACCGTCACCAGTGAGAGCCCGTTGGAGACGGACACCGTCCGCGCCGCCGTGGACGAGGCCGGTTACGACCTCGTCGGGGCGTGACGGGTCCGGGGACCCGAAGAAACCGAGGTACCACGATGAACACGCCGACGAAGCTGAGCGGCTTCGCCCTCGGTCTCGCGGCGGTGTTCGGCACGGCGTACGGGGTCGGCCACCTGACCGGCCCCGTCACCCCGGCCGCCGAGACCCGCCACGACGCCACCGACGCCGACCACGACTCCGCCGAAACCGACCACGGTGACGGGGGCCACGCGGCCACCGCCACCGCTCACCTGCCCGGCGGACTGCTCGTCTCCGAGCGCCGCTACACGCTCCAGCCGGTGACCGCCCCGGTGGGCGAGTTCGCCTTCCGGATCACCGGCCCGGACGGCCGGCCCGTCACCCGCTACGACGTGGCGCACGACAAGCGCATGCACCTGATCGTCGCCCGCCGCGACCTCTCCGGCTTCCGGCACGTCCACCCCGAACTGGCCGCCGACGGCACCTGGCGGGTCGCCTCACCGCTCGCCGGGCCCGGCGTGTGGCGGGCGTTCGCCGACTTCACCCCGACCGGCGGAGAGCCGCTCACCCTCGGGGTCGACGTCACCGTCCCCGGCACGCTGGACTCCCGGCCACTGCCGGCCCCGGCGAGCAGCACCACGGTCGACGGCTACACCGTCACCCTCACCGGCGGCCCGCAGCCCGGCCGGACCAGCCGGCTCACCCTGACCGTCAGCCGGGACGGCCGGCCGGTCACCGACCTCCAGCCCTACCTGGGGGCGTACGGGCACCTGGTGGCGCTGCGCCAGGGCGACCTGGCCTACCTGCACGTGCACCCGGAGGGCGCGCCCGGCGACGGGCGGACCCCGGCCGGGCCGGCGGTCACCTTCGCCGCCGAGGTGCCCTCGGCCGGCACGTACCGTCTCTACCTGGACTTCCGGCACGGCGACGCGGTGCACACCGCGGAGTTCACCGTGGTGGCCGGGGACCAGGCCGCTCCGGCGCCCGCCGCGCCGGCCCCCACGACCGCACCGACCCCGGACGCCGACCACGGCAGCCCGGGTCACGGGCACAGTTGACAGGAGGTGCCGCGATGACATCGACCGCGAAGTCCCTGCCGGTCGCGCCGAACATGATCGAACTCGCGATCGGCGGCATGACCTGCGCCTCCTGCGCCGCCCGGATCGAGAAGAAGCTCAACCGGATGGACGGCGTCGAGGCCACGGTCAACTACGCCACCGAGAAGGCCAGCGTCCGGTACGCCGACGAGGTCACCCCGGACGACCTGATCGCCACCGTGGAGAAGACCGGCTACACGGCCGTCGTCCCGCCGCCGCCCAGCCAGGTGGGGGCCGGGGCGACCGCCGGGCCGGTGGACGAGCTGCACGGGCTGCGTACCCGGCTGTGGGTGTCGGTGGTCCTGACCGTGCCGGTGGTCGTGTTGGCCATGGTGCCGGCCTGGCAGTTCGACTACTGGCAGTGGCTGTCGCTGACCCTGGCCGCCCCGGTGGTGGTCTACGGCGGCCTGCCGTTCCACCGGGCCGCCTGGATCAACCTGCGGCACGGCGCGGCGACCATGGACACCCTGGTCTCGCTCGGCACCCTGGCCGCGTTCGGCTGGTCGCTCTGGGCCCTCTTCCTCGGCGACGCCGGGATGCCCGGAATGACCCACCCGTTCCGGCTGGACATCACCCGCACCGACGGGGCCGGCAACATCTACCTGGAGGCCGCGGCCGGGGTGACCGTGTTCATCCTCGCCGGCCGCTACTTCGAGGCCCGCTCCAAGCGGACCGCCGGCGCCGCCCTGCGCGCCCTGCTGGAGCTGGGCGCCAAGGACGTCGCGGTGCTGCGCGGCGGGCAGGAGACCCGGATCCCGGTGGACCAGCTGGTGGTCGGCGACCGGTTCGTGGTCCGCCCGGGCGAGAAGATCGCCACCGACGGCGTGGTCGCGGAGGGCACCTCGGCGGTCGACGCCAGCATGCTCACCGGCGAGTCCGTGCCGGTCGAGGTGGGGCCGGGCGACACCGTGGTGGGCGCCACCGTCAACGCCGGCGGCCGGCTGGTCGTGCGGGCCACCCGGGTCGGCGGGGACACCCAGCTCGGCCAGATGGCGCGGCTGGTGGAGCAGGCGCAGACCGGCAAGGCGGCCGTGCAGCGGCTCGCCGACCGGATCTCCGGGGTCTTCGTGCCGATCGTGATCGCCCTCGCCGCCGGCACGCTGGGCTGGTGGCTCGGCACCGGGGCCGGGACGGCCGCGGCGTTCACCGCCGCGGTGGCGGTGCTGATCATCGCCTGCCCGTGCGCGCTGGGGCTCGCCACCCCGACCGCGCTGCTGGTCGGTACCGGGCGCGGCGCCCAGCTCGGCATCCTGATCAAGGGGCCGGAGGTGCTGGAGTCCACCCGCCAGGTCGACACCGTGGTGCTGGACAAGACCGGCACCGTCACCACCGGGAAGATGACCCTGGTCGAGGTGCTGCCCGCCGAGGGCGAGGACGCCGCCGACCTGCTCCGGCTGGCCGGCGCGCTGGAGGCGGCCTCGGAGCACCCGATCGCCCGGGCCGTCGCCGTCGGCGCCGCCGAGGCCGGACCGCTGCCCGCGGTCACCGGCTTCGCCAACGCCGAGGGCCTCGGCGTGACCGGCGCGGTGGACGGCCGTGAGCTGGTGGTCGGGCGGCTCCGGCTGCTGCGCGAGCGCGGTCTCGACGTACCCGAGGAGGTCGTGCGGGCGGCGACCGGCGCGGAGGCCGCCGGCCGTACGGCGGTCCTGGCCGGCTGGGACGGGCGGGCCCGCGGCGTCCTCGCGGTGGCCGACGTGGTGAAGCCGACCAGCCGGGCGGCGGTCGCCCGGCTGCGCGAGCTGGGGCTGACCCCGGTGCTGCTCACCGGCGACAACGCCACCGTGGCGAAGGCGGTGGCCGCCGAGGTCGGCATCGACCAGGTGATCGCCGAGGTGCTGCCGGCGGACAAGGTGGACGTGGTCGAGCGGCTCCAGGGCGAGGGGCGGACCGTGGCCATGGTCGGCGACGGGATCAACGACGCCGCCGCGCTGGCCCGGGCCGACCTGGGGCTGGCCATGGGCACCGGCACCGACGTGGCCATCGAGGCGTCCGACCTGACCCTGGTCCGGGGTGACCTGATGGCCGCCGTGGATGCCATCCGGCTCTCCCGGCGGACCCTCGCGATCATCAAGGGCAACCTGTTCTGGGCCTTCGCCTACAACCTGGCCGCCCTGCCGCTGGCCGCCGCCGGCCTGCTCAACCCGATGATCGCGGGCGCGGCGATGGCCTTCTCGTCGGTCTTCGTGGTGGCCAACAGCCTCCGGCTGCGCGGCTTCCGCCCGGTCGGCTGACCAGCCGGGTGCCGCCGGTCCCGGTCTCCGGTGCCGGCGGCACGTCCGTTCACTCCGGGTGAGTTCGGTGTGGTTGAGCGGGTGGCGGCCGGGGTACCTCCACCTGGTCAGGAAACTGCTGAGTGGAGGTTCCCATGGGTATCGACGACAAGATCGACAACGCGACCGAGAACACCGCCGGCAAGGTCAAGGAGGGCATCGGCCGGGCCACCGACGACGAGCGCCTCGAGGCCGAGGGTCGCAACGACCAGGCCGCCGCCAACCTGAAGCAGGCCGGCGAGAAGATCAAGGACGCCTTCAAGAGCTGACTCAGAGTCGTACGCTTCGCCGGGCCGGCAGCCTGCCGGCCCGGCGTACTGCGCGCGGCGGTGGCCTGGCCGCCGCGCGTCGTCACCGCCCGCTCCGGCCGGAACGACGGCCGCCGACCGCACGGGAGAACGATGTCCGGTACCACCGCGATCCGCGCCGCCGCCCTCGTGACGATGACCGCGCTCGCCGCGGCCTGCCAGTCCACCGAGGAGCCGACCGCCGAGCCGACCGCGGCGCCCAGCGCCACCGCGGCGCCCAGCGCCACCGCGCCTCCCGTGGCCACCGCCACGCCGTCGCCGGTCACCGCGGCGAACACCGCCGCCGTCTGCGCCGCGGTCGACAAGCTGATCATCGCCAAGAGCAAGGAGATCGCCGCCGACTCCGCGGCGGCGACCCGCCGGCAGCTCACCCCCGAGCAGATCAACGACGAGGTCAAGGCCGACCTCGCCGACCTGGCCGACGACGTGCGCGGGCAGGCCGCCCGGGCCGAGGACCCGGAGATCAAGGCGCTGGTCACCGACGCCGCCCGGCGGATCGAGGCCGGGGCGAAGTCGTCGGCCCCGGTGAAGTGGCTCGGCTCCACCTTCGTCGAGATCCCCCAGCGGCTCACCCGGGAGTGCCGCGCCTGACGACCGACGGACGTCCACGTCGGATTGTCCACAGTCACTCACCGGGGGTCACCGTGGCTGGCGCGTAATGCGTAGCATGCGAGACGACCTCGAACCCGGAGGAGCTTCGACATGGCCCACCCCGTCGATCCGTCCGGCCTCGGCCGCGTGCTGTCCGAGACCATGTCCGCGCTGGGGCGGTTCACGGCCGGCGCCGACGGCGAGGCGCCCCCGCCCCCCGAAGGGGTCGGCGAGGCGGCCGAAGGCCTGGTCCGGGTGACCGCCGGTCCGCCCGGGCGGATCACCGGGCTGGCCCTCGATCCCCGGGTGATGCGGCTGCCGAGCGAATCCCTGGCCGAGGAGATCAGCGGGGCGGTCAACGCGGCGCTGGCCGACCTTCAGGAGAAGGCGACCGCCGCGGTGTCCGGCGAGGTCGACCTGGGCTCGCTCGGCGAGCAGCTGCGCCGGATCCAGGAGGACGCCGGTCGGCAGCTCACCGCCTTCACCGACGCGCTGGTCGAGGCCCAGGACCGGCTGTCCGGCCAGGGCGGCCGGTGATGGCCATCGAGGTCGACCCGGACGGGCTGGGCGGTTCCGGACGCGCGCTGGGCGACGTGGCCACCCGGTTCAGCCAGGCCATGACGGCGTTCCAGGCCGAGCTGGCCGCCTTCGGCCGGCCCTGGGGCTCCGACGACATCGGTTCGCTGATCGGCGCCGCCCACGACGAGGTCTCCGCGTTCGCCTTCGAGTGCTTCGACACCGCGCTCGAGGAGGTCGCCGCCGCCGGCAGCGACCTCACCGACATGGCCGCCCGGTACGCCGAGGTCGAGGCCGGCATCAAACAGGGCTTCGACGGGCTGCGGCAGGCGCTGGGAGGCTGACGGTGGGGCTCGAACTACCCGGCGAGCTGCGCTCGCTGCTCGGCATCCTCGGCTACACCTGGCCGGAGGCCGACGAGGTCAAGCTCTTCGAGATGGGCAACGCCTGGATCCGCTTCTCCGGCACCCTGTCCGGCGTCGTGGCCGAGGCGAACACCGGGGCCGCCACCGTCTGGTCCAGTCACACGGGCCAGGACATCACCGCCTTCCAGTCCTGGTGGAACCGGGAGGACAGCCCCGCCGACAGCCTGCGCGACGGGGTGACCGCCGCGGTGCTCACCGGCACCGGGCTGATCATCTGCGGCGCCATCGTGCTCGCCCTGAAGATCGCCGTGATCGTGCAACTCGTCGTCCTGGCCATCCAGATCGCCCAGGCGATCGCCACGGCGGCGGTCACCTTCGGCGCCTCGCTCCTGGAGATCCCGATCTTCCAGCAGCTGGCCCGGACCATCGTCGGCAACCTCGTCCAAGAGGTGCTCTGGAAACTCCTCGACGGGTGACGGGCTGATGGCCAAGGGATCGGGAAAGGCCGGCGGCCGCCTGATGCGCGCGGCGCTGAAGTACCTGAAGCGCGCCAACAAGCGCAATCGTCCGGGGCGGATGAACGCCCACTTCCGGGACCACGTCTTCGGCGGCCACGTGAAGCCCGGACAGCCGAAGGGATCGGGCTACCACTATCGACCGGGCGGCCAGGACTTCCCAGGCCGCCGGCTCAAGCCCGGCACCACGTTGCGAGACCCGGCCACCGGCGTGTACCGGGCGGAACCGGAGTTCTTCGATCCGACGCTGAATCCGCCGCACGGCGCCTGGAAGCCCAAGGCCGGTAACGGCGGCCGGAGCTCGTTCTTTCCGGACGACTGGACTCCGGCCCAGGTCGACTCCGCAATCGCTGGCGCCTTCCAGAACGCGACCAGGGTTCCCGGCACCAACACCTGGCGTGGGACGTATCGAGGCGTCACCATCGAGGGCTTCTACAATAACTCCGGCGGATTCACCCACGGATGGCCGCTCGTCAATGAACCCCCGGGAGTCACGCCGTGAGCTTCATCAGCTTCGCGCTCGACCAGTACCGCCTGCCGGTCTTCGAGGTCGATGATCTGCGATACCAGCCGCTCGGCGGCTGGATCGTCACGGACATCTCGCGCGACATGCTGGCCTGCCTCGACGCCCTGGCGATGGCCGACGACGTCACCAACGGCCGGGCTCCCTTCGAGCCGTGGAGCAGCGAGAACTACGAGGTCTCCTTCACCCCGGACGGGTTCGTGTTCCGCAACGAATGGGTGGAGGGCGACGAGGCGCGGTATTCAGTGCCGGAGATCCGCGAGGCGCTCGAGACCTACTGGCGTTTCCTCGCCGCCCTGCCGGAGCGGCGGCAACTTGTCCGGGAGTATCACCCCGAGCTTCCCGAGTGGCAGGCCGACCTGCTGCGCTGGGAGGAGAAGTGGGGTCGACCGCACCCCTACCGGGGACGGCTGTTCTGAGCGTCGACATCTCCTTCTCGCTCGACGGGTTCCGGCTCCCGCTGTACGAGGTCGCTGACCGGCGCTACGAGCCGCTCGGCGTCTGGCTGATCGGCGACATCTCCATCTACTTCCGGGCCTGCCTGGACGCGCTGGAAATGATCGACGATGTCTCGAACGGTCGGTGGCCGGCCGAGGAGTGGAGCAGTGACAAATTCGAGGCGGCGTTCACCCCTGAGCGCGTGTCGCTGCAGAACCTGTGGCTGGAGAGCCAGCACGGCGAGTACGCCGTCCCGGAGGTCCGTGAGGTGCTGGAGCGGTACTGGCGCTTCCTGGTGAGCATGCCGGAGCGGACGCACCTGATCCGGGAGTACCACCCGGACCTCCCGCGGTGGCAGGCCGACCTGTTGCTGTGGGAGGAGACGTGGGGGCGCCCTCACCCGTACCGGGGCCGGCTTTTCTGATCTTGAACGGGGTCAGCGGGGAACGCGGTAGCGGATGTGGGTGACCGTGGGGGCGGCGACCACCCGCACCGGTTCCAGGGGCACGTCGAGAGGGCCGTCGAGGAGGGGCGTGCCGCCGCCCAGGACGCTCCCGGTCGGCGTAACTCATCGGTCGCCGGCCAGCCGCGCGGCGCGTACCTCCAGGTAGTGCCGCTCGGGCAGGCTGGTGGTGGCCCGGGCGGCGGCCAGGTAGGCGGTCCGGGCCTCGTCCCGGTCGCCGGCCAGTTCGAGGAGGTGGGCGCGGACGGCGGCCAGCCGGTGGTGGCCGGCGGTGCGCTCGTCGGCGTCCAGCGGCGCCAGCAGGGCGAGACCGGCCCGGGGGCCGTCCACCATGGCCACCGCGGCGGCCTGGTTGAGGGTGACCATCGGGTTCGGCGCCAGCCGGGCCAGCAGCCGGTAGAGCGCGACGATCTGCCGCCAGTCGGTGTCGGCCGCGGTGGGCGCCTCGGCGTGCACCGCCGCGATGGCGGCCTGCACCTGGTACGGGCCGGGTGCCGACCAGGTCAGCGCCTCGGTCACCAGGGCGACGCCCTCGGAGATCCCGGCCCGGTCCCAGCGGGTGCGGTCCTGCTCGGCCAGCGGCACCAGCTCGCCGCCCGGGCCGGTACGCGCCGCCCGGTGCGCGTCGGTGAGCAGCATCAGGGCCAGCAGCCCGGCCACCTCGCCGTCGTCGGGGAGCAGCCGGCGCAGCTCCCGGGCCAGCCGGATCGCCTCCCCGGTCAGCTCGGCCCGGTGCAGCTCGGCCCCGCTGGAGGCGGTGTACCCCTCGTTGAAGACCAGGTAGAGGACGTGCAGTACGGCGCGCAGCCGCGCGTCGCGGTCGGCCGCCGAGGGCATGTCGAAGCGGGCCCCGGCCGCCTCGATCCGCTGCTTGGCGCGGCGGATCCGCTGGCTCATCGTGGCCTCGGGCACCAGGTACGCCCGGGCGATCTCGGCGGTGCTCAACCCGCCCACCGCCCGCAGGGTGAGCGCCACCTGGGCGCTGACCGTGAGCGCCGGATGGCAGCAGAGGAAGAGCAGCTTCAGAGTGTCGTCCCCGCTCGGCGGCTCCTCGTCGGCCGGCGGGGCGACCGCCGCGTACGCCGGTTCCCGGACCGCCACCGCGACCTCGCGGTCCCGGCGGGCCCGCTCGCTGCGCCACTCGTCGGTGAGCCGGCGGGTCGCCACGGTGACCAGCCACGAGCGGGGATGATCCGGCAGGCCCTGCGCCGGCCACTGGGTGGCGGCGGCGAGCAGTGCCTCCTGGACGGCGTCCTCGCAGGCGTAGAACTGGCCGTGCCGGCGGACGAGCACGCCGAGGACCTGCGGCGCGAGGGCGCGCAGCAGATCCTCGACCGCCCGGTCGGTCACATCTCCGTCCCGGCCTGCTCCATCACCGCCCGCACCTCCAGCACGCCGACGCCGCGCGCGACGTCCGGCCAGCTGGCGGCGATCTCGGCGGCCCGCTCCGGGGTCTCACAGTCGACCATCAGGTAGCCGGCGAACTGCTCCTTGCTCTCCACGAACGGCCCGTCGGTGATCTCGGCGCCCCCGGCGCCGGGCCGGACGGTACGGGTCTGCGACGGGTGGGCCAGCGCCTCGCCGCCCACCAGCTCGCCGGACTCGGTCAGCTCCTTCATGATCACGTCGACGTCACTGAAGATCGCGTTCCGCTCCTCCTCGGACAGCTCCTCGACGAAGCCGGGCCGGTTCCAGATCAGCAGCATGTACTTCACGATCCACTCCTCGGGTACGGGCCACTGGCGGTGGCGCCTCTCGCAGACGGGTCGGAGCCGGCTCGCCTGATCCGACATCATCCCGGAGAAAAGTCAGCGGCTCCCGCGTACCGGGCGGCGCGTCGGCGTGCCGGCGTCGAGCGAGGCCCGGTCGGCGGCCGTGGTGCCCGAGGTCCAGCCCTCGGCGTCGCAGACCTGGAGCCGGTGCCGGGTGACGCCGGGGAAGAGCTGGTCGACCCGCTCCTTGACGGCGTCCGAGCGGGCGGCGAGCACCGGGAGCAGCCGGTCGTCGGCCCGTTCCTCCGCCACCGTCGCGGTGGCCGCCCGCAGCCGCTCCCCGATCCGCAGCGCGAACGCGTTGAGGAAGGACTCGTCGTAGCCCTTGGTGCGCCGGCCGCCGCCGGCGCGGCGCTCGCCCCGGCCGCGCAGCATCGCGGCGGTGGCCTGCACGAGCAGCGAGGTGTGCAGGAGCTCGACGGCGGCCAGGTCGGCCGGGAAGCCGAGGACGGTGGCGAAGCCCAGGTCGTCGGACCAGATCGACTCGCAGCGGTTGGCCGCCGCCACCTCCTGGATGAGCAGCGCCTTCGCGGCCGCGTACGGGGCGTCGGTGCCGAGCCGCACGCCGCCGGGCCGGTCCGGTCGCTCGGCGGCGGCGTCGAGCAGGGCGGCGTCGATGCTGTGCCGGGCCATCAACTCCTGCGCCTTGCCGGTGAGCGCCTCCGCCTCGGCCGGGAAGGTGGTCGACTCGGCCTTGGCCAGCAGCGCGCGTACCCGGTCCAGCATCCGGGAACCGGTGGGCGGGGCGGCGGCGCGCGGGGCGGCGGCCGGACCTCCGGGCGGCGGGCGGAGCACCGCGATCGGCGGAAGGCCCGCCACCAGGGCGAGTGCGTCGACGGCGTCCCGCAGCGCGCTGATCCGGTCGCCCTCGGCGCGCCGGTCCAGCCAGCCCGGGTCGCCGTCCCACC
>NZ_MUYZ01000074.1:0-24501 GCF_003013775.1 Micromonospora sp. MH33 | reverse complement strand
CTGGCTGGGCCCGGAGCTGGCCCGCGCGCGCCGCCGGGCCGACCTGGCCCGGGTCGACGTGCCGGCGGCGCTGCGGCGGCTGCTGGACTGGCGGCAGGCGGCCCGGCTGGACGAGCTGGCGCCGGAGCGGCTCCCGGTGCCCAGCGGATCGCGGATCCGGCTGGACTACAGCGACCCGGCCGCCCCGGTGCTGGCCGTGAAGCTCCAGGAGACGTTCGGCTGGCAGGACGCGCCGCGGATCGCCGACGGCCGGGTGCCGGTGCTGCTGCACCTGCTCTCCCCCGCCGGCCGGCCGGTGGCGGTCACCGCCGACCTGGCCTCCTTCTGGCGGACCGGCTACCCGCAGGTGCGGGCGGAGCTGCGCGGCCGCTACCCCCGCCACCCGTGGCCGGAGGACCCGGCCAGCGCCGAGCCGACCCGGCGCGCCAGCCCGCGCCGGCGCTGACCCGGCTACTCCTCGGTCACGTCGGCGATGACCACCGTGACGTTGTCCGGGCCGCCGGCACGGAGCGCCAGGTCGATCAGCTTGGCCGCGCACGCCTCCCGGTCCGGGTAGCCGCCGAGCACCTCGGCGAGGGTGTCGGGACGGACCACGTTGGAGAGGCCGTCGCTGCACAGCAGCCAGCGGTCGCCGGCCCAGGGCACCATCGTCGCGTAGGTCGGGGAGACCTCGTCGCCCTGCAACGCCTGCGTCACCACGGCCCGGCGGGGGTGGCTGCTCGCCTGCTCGGCGGTGATCACGCCCTGGTCGACCAGCATCTGCACGAAGGTGTCGTCCCGGGTGACCTGCTTCAGCACGCCCTCCCGGAACAGGTAGGCCCGGGAGTCGCCGACGTGCGCGAGGGCCAGGCAGCTGCCGGTGCGGGCGAAGAGCAGCGCGGTCAGGGTGGTGCCCATGCCCTGTCGTTCCGGGTCCTCCTCGACCGCCCGCCGGATTCCCGCGGTGGCCAGCTCGATGCCGCCCTGGAGGGCGGCCACCAGGGCGTCCTCGGGAGTCTCCACGTCCAGCGGCGCGAACGCGTCCATCGCGATGCGGCTGGCCAGGTCACCGGCGGCCATGCCGCCCATGCCGTCGGCGACGGCGACCAGCCAGTTGCCGGCGTGCTGGGCGTCCTGGTTGCCGCTGCGGATCAGCCCACGGTCGCTCGCCCCGACGGAACGAAGCTTCAGGGTCATGGGAGGCAGCCTGCCAGTTGAAGGGCTGGGTTGTCTCTAGGAGATCAGGACCATGCTACGTGGCGCGGCGAATCTCACTGTCGGCAGCGGCGCGCGGGGCATCGGACCGGATCGATTGACAGCGGGGGAACGTGCTGGAAACATCGGGTGATATTGGGAGCGCTCCCAGCTCTCGCCAACTCCTCCCGCGCACGGAAGGAACCTCCGTGACCCCATCCCGACGTCGGCTCACCGCCCTCGCCGCGGCCGCCGCCCTGGCGCTCACCGGCGGCACCGCCGCCCCGGCCCGCGCCGAGGTGCCGCCGGACGCCCCCGAACAGCTGCGCAACGGCGACTTCAGCGCCGGCACCTCCCCCTGGTTCTCCTACGGCACCGGTGACCTCGGGGTCACCGACGGCCGGCTCTGCACGACCGTCGCCGGCGGCCTGGCCAACCCCTGGGACGCCGGCATCGGCCAGGACGCGGTGCCGCTGATCGCCGGCGCCGAGTACGAACTCTCCTTCGACATCTCCGCCACCCCCGGCGCGGCCGTCAAGGCCGTGCTCCAGCTCGGCAGCGCCCCCTACACGACGTACGCCAGCGTCGACGCGACCGCGACCGGCGCCGCCCAGCACGTCGCCCGGACGTTCACCGCACCGGCCGACAACGCCGGCGCCCAACTGATCTTCCAGGTCGGCGGCAGCCCCGAGGCACAGACGTTCTGCCTGGACAACGTCTCGCTGCGCGGCGGCGAGGCGGCCCCGCCGTACGAGCCGGACACCGGGCCGCGGGTGCGGGTCAACCAGGTCGGCTACCTGCCCGGCGGGCCGAAGAACGTCACCGTGGTCACCGACGCCGCCGAGGCGCTGCCCTGGCAACTGAGGTCGGCCACTGGAACCGTGGTGGCCGCCGGGACCACCACCCCGCGCGGCGTCGACCCGGCCTCCGGGCAGCGGGTGCAGACCGCCGACTTCTCCGCGTACCGCACCCCGGGCACCGGCTACACCCTGGTCGCCGACGGGGAGACCAGCCACCCGTTCGACATCTCCGGCACCCTCTACGACCGGCTGCGCGCCGACTCGCTCCAGTTCTTCTACGCCCAGCGCAGCGGCACCCCGATCGACGGCGACCTCATCGGCGCCGGCTACGCCCGCCCGGCCGGCCACCTCGGCGTGGCGCCCAACCAGGGCGACACCGACGTGCCCTGCCAGCCCGGCGTCTGCGACTACTCCCTCGACGTGCGCGGCGGCTGGTACGACGCCGGCGACCACGGCAAGTACGTGGTCAACGGCGGCATCGCCACCTACCAGCTGCTCAACGCCTTCGAGCGCACCAGGACCGCCGAGAGCGCCGCCGGCGGGACGGCGCTGGGCGACGCCACCCTGCGGGTGCCGGAGCGCGGCAACAAGGTCCCGGACATCCTCGACGAGGCCCGCTGGGAGCTGGAGTTCCTGCTGCGCATGCAGGTGCCGGCCGGCGAGCCGCTCGCCGGGATGGTCCACCACAAGATCCACGACCGGAACTGGACCGGACTGCCGCTCGCCCCGCAGGACGACCCGCAGCCCCGCGAGCTGCACCCGCCGTCCACCGCCGCCACGCTCAACCTGGCCGCCGTGGCCGCCCAGTGTGCCCGCCTCTTCGCCCCGTACGACGCCGCGTTCGCGGCCCGCTGCGGCGCCGCCGCGAAGACCGCGTACGCGGCGGCCAAGGCCCACCCGGCGGTCTACGCCTCGGCGGCCGACGGCACCGGCGGCGGCGCGTACGACGACACGAACGTGACCGACGAGTTCTACTGGGCGGCCGTCGAGCTGTGGCTGACCACCGGCGGGCCGGCGTACCTGGCCGACCTCACGGCCTCGCCGCTGCACACCGCCGACGTCTTCGCCCCCGGCGGGGCCTTCGGCTGGCAGAGCGTGGCCGCGCTGGGCCGGCTCGACCTGGCCACCGTGCCCAACGGCCTCCCGGCCGCCGAGCGGGCCCGGATCCGCGCCTCGGTGACCGCGGCGGCCGACCGCTACCTGGCCACCGCGCGGGACCAGGCGTACGGGCTGCCGCTGCCCGGCGCGGCCGACGCGTACGTCTGGGGCAGCAACAGCAACCTCGTCAACAACGCGATCGTGCTGGCCACCGCGTTCGACCTGAGCCGGGACGCGAAGTACCGGGACGGGGCCGTGCAGAGCACCGACTACCTGTTCGGCCGCAACGCGCTGAACATGTCCTACGTGACCGGCTGGGGCGAGCAGCACGCACGCAACCAGCACAGCCGGACCTTCGCCCACCAGCTGAACCCGGACCTGCCGAACCCGCCCGCCGGTTCCCTCGCTGGTGGCCCGAACGCCGCCCTCCAGGACCCGTACGCGGCCAACCTGCTCGCCGGCTGCGCGCCGATGTTCTGCTACGTGGACGACATCAACTCGTACGCGACCAACGAGGTGGCGATCAACTGGAACTCCGCGCTGGCCTGGCTGGCGTCGTTCCTCGCCGACCAGGGCGACGCGGCGGCCGTGCCGGCGCCGACCTGCGCGGTCACGTACACCACCCACGGCAGCTGGCCGGACGGCTTCACCACCCAGGTGACCGTGCGGAACACCGGCACCGCGGCGGTGACCGGGTGGAGCCTCCGGTGGGCGTTCGTCGGTGACCAGAAGGTGAGCGGCTACTGGTCGGCGAAGGTCACCCAGTCGGGCGCCACGGTCACGGCGAAGAACGAGTCGTGGAACGCGAGGATCGGCCCCGGCGGCACGGTCACCTTCGGCCTGAACGGGTCGACGGCGGGCGGCCCCAACCCCAACCCGGACCTGATCACCCTCAACGGCCGGGCCTGCACGCTGTCCTGACGGATCCGCACCGAGGGGTGGTCGCCGACGGCGGCCACCCCTCGCGCGTTTCCTCACGCGGCACGCGGCGTCGCGTGACGAGTACCGTACGTGACGGTAGGGTCGGCGGGTGTCCGGAACGTCCAGGGTGGAGGCGGCGGGGCGACCCGGAGATCATGCAACCGCAGCTCGACCACCTGGTCACCATGGCCCAGCATCCCCGGGTGCTGCTGCACGTGCTGCCGCTGCGGGCCGGCTTCCACCCCGGCCAGGCCGGGCCGTTCGTCATCGCCAGCAGCGACGAGGCCGAGGACGTGGCCTATCTGGACGACCAGGCCGCCGGGCGGACCACGAAGGACGTTGCCGCCCTCGGCAGGTCTGGGACACTCTCAGGTCGGTGGCGCTGCCGCGCGACCAGACCCTCCACCTCCTGAAGGCACGGCCATGGCTGACCTGACCGGCGCCCGCTGGCGCACCAGCACCCGCAGCAGCTCCAACGGCGGCACCTGCGTCGAGGTCGCCGACAACCTGCCCGGCGTCGTCGCCGTCCGCGACTCCAAGCACCGCGCCGGCGGCACCCTCACCTTCACCCCGGCGGCCTGGCACGCGTTCGTCGACACCCTCCGCGAGCCCATCCGGGGCTGACCCCGCCCGGGTACGGTCCCTGCGTGGCGTACCTTCTCCTGCTCGGCGCGATCACCGCCGAGGTGATCGGCACCAGCCTGCTCAAGGCGACCGACGGCTTCACCCGGCTCTGGCCCACCCTCGGCGTCGCGGTCGCGTACCTGTCGTCGTTCGGGCTGCTCTCCCTGACGGTCAGGGACATCCCGGTCGGCGTCGCGTACGCGGTCTGGTCCGGACTCGGCACCGCCGCCATCATGGCGATCGGGGCGGCGTTCCTGAATGAGCCGCTGAGCGTGGCGAAGGTCGTCGGGGCCGGCCTGGTGATCGCGGGCGTGGTCGTGCTCAACCTCGGCGGAGCGCACTGAATCCCGGCGGAGCACGCGGAATCTCGGCGGGCGTGTCGGATCGGGGCGGCGGCGTTCGTAGCAGGGGTGAACGGCGGCCCGAGGGGGCGGCCACCTGACAGGAGATGATCCCGACGGCCCAGTACCTCATGTCCGTGCTCAACGACACGGCCGGGCGCCACCGCGGAGGAGCAGGCCGCGATCGACGTCTTCAACCAGCAGATGAAGGCCGACGGCCACTAAGTCTTCGCCGGCGGCCCCGCGTCGCCCGGCACGGCAACCGTCGTCGACGCCCGGGACGGGGAGCGGGTGTTACCGACGGGCCCTACCTGGAGTCGAAGGAGCACGTCGTCGGCTTCTGGATCATCGAGGCCCCCCACCTCGACGTCGCGCTCCGGCCACCGCCGAGACGGCGTACCTCATCCGTCGCCGTGACCAACTGGCCCGCCCGTGAACCGCAGCAGGCTGCGTCGACGTGTGGCTGCGGCGGCGGCGTGGCCGCTGCGGCCTGACGCGATTGCGGTCGATGGATAGAGTGAACGCCGAGTCAGCAGTAGGCGGCAGGGAGTCACCGGGTGGTCATGCCGGAGGGCACGAACGGTAACGAGCACGTGGGCAGCGGCGACGAGCGGCGGACCGTGCGGCAACGCCTGAGCCACCACTACCACCACAAGCTGGACGGTGGCGGCAGAGGGGCCGTGGTGGGCGCCGTCATCGGCTTGTTCGGAGTTCTCCTCACCGCCGTGGTCACGGCCGTCGTCACGCTGCACGACGCGGGCGACAGGCGGGACGGGTCGCCCGCCACGCCGGGTGGCGGCGTGGGCAGCCCGACCGAGGCTCTGCCGGCACCGACTCCATCGAGCCCTTCGGCCGGCTCGTCGGTCGGAACGTCGACCCCTTCGGCAACCTCGACCGTGCCGCCGGCTGACCAGGTCCGGTGGAGCGGACCAGTGCGGTTCGACGACGACGGCATCGACCTCGACGCGACACCGCCGACGGTGCAGATGGACTGGCCGGTCTTCAACTCCGACCTGACGCGGACCTCGGCTGCCGGAGACGGTCCGCTGGTCGCCCAGCAGGGGTATCTGGCCCGGTGGCCGGGGCCGGGCACGCCCACCCGGCAGCAATGCGCGGACCTCATCTCCAGCCAGGGAGACGAACGGGTGCACATCCCGGTCGGCCGGATCGGCTGCCTCAGCACCAGCAAGGACCACATCGTCATGCTCACCGTCACCCGGTTCAAGGACGACACGTTCCAGGTCTCCGCGCACGTCACGGTGCGGGCCTCACCCGACGAGACGGAGTCCTGACCGGCTGGGTGGGAGGCATCGCCTCCCACCCAGTTCCATAGCTGGATGGTGCCGCGATAAACCGCGCGCCGCCCCACCGGTCAAGACGGTCAGGTGCCGGATGGCAGCATGACCGGCATGACCGGCCAGCAGACCATCGCCATCCGCCCCGGCGTGCCGGACGACGCCGCCACCGTGCTGCGGCTGCTCGACAGCGCCACCGCCTGGCTGGTGGCGCGCGGCCGGACCGGCCAGTGGGGCACCGAGCCCGCGTCGACCGACCCGCGCCGGATCGCCCAGGCCGACGCGTGGGCCGGCGGCGGCGGGCTGTACCTGGCGATGCTCGGCGACACCGCCGTGGGCGCCCTCGTGGTGGGGTCGGCCACCGCGTACGTGCCGCCGGCCACCGAACCGGAGCTGTACGTCAACCTGCTGGTCACCGACCGGGCGTACGCGGGACACGGGATCGGGGCGCGGCTGCTGGCGTACGCGGCGGAACTGGCCCGCGCCCGTGGCCTCGGGCTGCTCCGGGTGGACTGCTACGGCGGGGACGACCGGGCGCTGGTCCGGTTCTACGAGAGCTGCGGCTTCACCGCCACCGACCGGTTCACGGTGGAACGGGAGGGCCGGGAGCCGTGGCCGGGGCAGGTGCTGGAGCGCCGCCTCGGCTGACCGGTCAGCCGATCTCCTCGTCGACGAAGCACCAGCGCCACGACTCGCCGGGCTGGATCGAGCGCATCACCGGGTGCCCGGTCGACTCGAAGTGCTTCGTGGCGTGCTGGTAGGGCGAGGAGTCGCAGCAGCCCACGTGCCCGCAGGTCAGGCAGGCCCGCAGGTGCACCCAGTCGTCGTTGCCGATGGCCACGCAGTCCGGGCACTCGGTCGTGGTCTTCGGGTCGGCGTCACCCGCATCGGTGAGGTGTGCGCAGCTCACTCGTCGGCCTCCTGTCGCAGCAACGACTCTTCCAGGTCCAGGTCACGGTAGGCGCTGACCAGTACCTCCTCCGGGATCCGCCCGGAGTCGCGGGCGGCCCGGAACACCTCCCGCTCCGCGTCGATCATCTCCTTCCGCAGCCGACCGTACGCCTGCGAGGGGGTCTCCCGTGCGGTGCCCCCGAGCCGTTCCCAGGCCAGGTTGGTGCGGCTCTGCACCAGCCCGCGCAGCCGTTCCACGACCGCCTCCGGCGCCCCGCCGGCGAGTTCCTCCAGCCGTTCCCGGGCGGCCCGGCTGGCCTGTTGCTGCACGGCGGCGGCGGAGAGCGCGTCCTGCACCGGGTCGTCCGGCGGCAGCTTCGCCGCCCGCGCCACGGCCGGCAGGGTGGCGCCCTGCGCCACGAGGGTCACCACGATCACCGCGAACGCCAGCCAGATGAACAGCTGCCGCGGGTACTCCCGGCCGTCGGCCAGGGTGAGCGGCAGCGCGAGCGCGGCGGCGAGGGTGACCACCCCGCGCATCCCGGCCCAGCCGATGACGAAGGGGACCTGCACCGGGGGCGGCGCGTCCCGGCGGCGGCCCCGGGGCACCAGCCGGGCCAGGTAGGTGGCCGGGATGAGCCAGACGAACCGGGTCAGCACGACGGCGGCCAGCACCGCGACGGTGATCCCGACCAGGCGGCCCGCCGGCTCGTCGAGGTCCCGGAGCACCTCGCGCAGTTGCAGGCCGACCAGCAGGAAGACCAACCCTTCCAGCAGGAACTGGATGAGCCGCCAGAACGCGCCCACCTGGAGCCGGGAGGCGGCCGACATCAGCAGCGGCTGCTTGTGCCCGATGCCCAGCCCGGTCACCACCACGGCGACCACCCCGGAGGCGTGGATCTCCTCGGCGGCGAAGACCACCGCGAACGGCACGATCAGCGACAGCGCGTTGTCCAGGACCGGGTCGGTGATGCGCTTGTGCAGGTGGCCGAAGACCACCACGCCGAGCAGCCCGACGAGGACGCCGCCGCCGGCCGAGACGAGCACCTCGAGCGCCACCTCGCCGACCCCGACGTGCCCACCGGCCGCGGTGGCCGCGGCGACCGCCACGCGCAGCAGCACCAGCGCGGTGGCGTCGTTGACCAGGCTCTCCCCCTCCAGGATGGTCACGACCCGCCGCGGGAGGCCCACCCGGCGGGCCACCGCCGTGGCGGCCACCGCGTCCGGCGGCGCCACCACCGCGCCGAGGGCCAGGCAGATCGCGTACGGCACGCCGGGCAGGATCAGGTGGACGACGGTGCCCACCACGAACGCGGTGAAGATCACCAGCCCGACGGCGAGCAGCAGGATGGGCCGGATGTTGAGCCGGAACGCGGGCACGGAGGTCTTCAGCGCCGCCACGTAGAGCAGCGGCGGCAGGATGCCCACCAGCACCAGTTCCGGGTCGAGGCGCACCTGCGGGAGGCCGGGCAGGAAGGACAGGCCGAGGCCGAGCACGACGAGCAGGATCGGCGCCAGCAGGCCGAGCCGCCGGGCCAGCGCCGCGCCGAACGTCGCGATCGCGAGAATGACCACGACCTCGATCAGAGCTTCCATGGGGTACGAGCCTAGGTGTTGCCGGGCGTCCCGCCGGTGCCGGCCATCGTGGCGAGCCGGCGGGCCAGCAGGGCCACGGCCTCCCGCAGCTCCGGGGGCTCCAGCACCTGCGCCTCGAAGCCCAGCCGGGCCACCTGCACGGCGAGCCAGTCCAGGCCGTCCCCGCCGACGGCGAGCACGCACCACCCGTCGGCGTCGTCCTCGACGCGCCCCACCTGGGGCGGCACCAGTTCCCGGACCCGTTCGGCCGGCGCATGCACCCGCACCCGGGCGAGATACCGGTACGGCGACCCGGTCACGGACCGCTGCACGTAGGCGACCGGGTCCGGATGCTCCCGCGCCCGGAAGCGCCAGGTCGTCGCCACCACCTCGCGCATCCGGTCCAGCCGGAAGGTGCGCCAGTCGTCGCGGTCGACGTCCCGGGCCATCAGGTACCAGCGGCGGCCGGTGGTGACCATCCGCACCGGCTCGACCGTGCGCTCGCGCTCCCCGCCGTCGCGGCCGGGGTACCGGAACCGCACCCGCACGAGGTCGCGACAGGCCCGGGCGAGCGTCACCAGCAGCTCCGCGTCGATCTCGACCCCGGGGCCGACGAGGGTCTCGGTGGCGCCGTGCACCGCGCGCACCTCGGCGCGCAGCCGGGCCGGCATCACCTGGTCGAGCTTCGCGAGCGCCCGCAGTGCCGCCTCGCCGGCCCCGGCGACCGTGCCCCCCGAGGCCAGCCGCAGGGAGACGGCCGTCGCGATCGCCTCCTCGTCGTCGAGGAGCAGCGGCGGCAGCCGGGTGCCCGCGCCGAGCTGGTAGCCGCCGCCGACGCCGGACGTCGCGTGAACGGGGTAGCCGACCGCGCGCAACCGCTCCACGTCGCGGCGCACCGAACGGTCGGTGACGCCGAGCTCGGCGGCGAGTTCGGCGGCGGTCCAGGACGACCGCCGCTGCAGCAGCGCCAGCAACCGCAGCACCCGCTCGGTCGTCGCCTCGACGGTCACACCCTCATGGTTCCACAGATCGCGGAACGATCCTGTCCGCGATTCCGGGCAGACTGTCGTCATGACCGAACAGACGCGGACCGTCCAGATCACCTTCGACTGCGCCGACCCGGCCGCCCTGGCGGCCTTCTGGGCCACCACCCTCGGCTACCGGCTGCAGGACCCGCCCGGGGGCTTCGAGTCGTGGGAGCAGGCGCTGGAGGCGATGGGCGTGCCGCCCGAGCGGCGCAACGACGCCTCCGCGGTGGTCGACCCCGCCGGCTCCGGGCCGCGGCTGTTCTTCCAGCGGGTGCCGGAGGGCAAGCAGGGGAAGAACCGCGTACACCTGGATGTCCGGGCCGCCCCGGGGCTCTCCGGCGACGCCCGGATGGCGGCCCTGGAGGCGGAGGCCGAACGGCTCGTCTCGCACGGCGCCACCCGGCTGCGGCGCCACGAGCCCGCACCCCCGCTCGGCGCCGGTCACCTGGTGCTGGCCGACCCCGAGGGCAACGAGTTCTGCCTCGACTGACCAGCCGCGGGCAGTGGCGTGGTCACCCGGTGGTACGGAGTTTCGGCAGCACCTCGGCCCCGAACGTGTCGATGAAGGCGCGCTGCTCCTGCCCGACGTGGTGCAGGGCGATCTGGTCGAAGCCCAGCGCGACGTACTCCTCCAGCCAGCCGACGTGCCGGCCCGGATCGGCGGAGACGTTGACCACCGAGGTGACCCGCTCCATGGGCACCTGCTCGCTGACCACGTCGAAGTGGTCGGTCAGCTCCAGGTCCCAGCAGACCGGCGGGGCGAAGACGTTGCTGCGCCACTGGTCGTACGCGATGGCCTCGGCCTCGGCCTGCTCGGGGGCCCAGCTCACGTGCACCTGGAGGTGCAGCGGCCCGCGCCCGCCGGCGTCCCGGTAGGCGTCGATCATCCGCCGCAGTTGCTCGACCGGGGCGTTGACGGTGATCAGGCCGTCGGCCCACTCGGCGCACCAGCGGGCGGTCTCCACGCTGACCGCCGCGCCGATCAGCGCGGGCGGCTGCTCGGGCCGGGTCCACAGCTTCGCCCGGTCCACGGTGACCAGCCCGTCGTGGCTGACCTCCTCGCCGGCGAGCAGCGCCCGGATCACGTCGACGCACTCGCGCAGGCGGGCGGTACGGACGTCCTTGCGCGGCCAGCCGGTGCCGGTGATGTGCTCGTTGCTCGCCTCGCCGGTGCCGAGCGCGGCCCAGAACCGGCCCGGGTACATGGCGGCCAGGGTGCCGATGGCCTGGGCGATGATGGCCGGGTGGTAGCGCTGGCCGGGCGCGTTGACCACACCGAACGGCAGGTTGGTGGCCTGGAGCGCGGCGCCGAGCCAGGACCAGGCGAAGCCGGAGTGGCCCTGGCGGGCGCTCCACGGCGAGAAGTGGTCCGACGACATGGCCGCGTCGAAGCCGGCCCGTTCGGCGTGGGTCACCGCCGCCAGCAGCCGGGCCGGGTGGATCTGCTCGTGGGACGCGTGGAAGCCGAACACCGTCATGGGCGCATCTCCTACCCATGACGGCGTCCGGCCAATCGCGACTACTCCGAGTGCGCACCGGCCCCGGCGCCGGCCTCCCCCTCGCCGACCCAGACGGTCTTGGTGTTGCAGAACTCCCGCATGCCCACGGCGGACAGCTCGCGCCCGTACCCGGAGTTCCTCACCCCGCCGAAGGGCAGCTCCGGATAGGACGTGGTCATGCCGTTGATGAAGACGTTGCCGGCGTCCAGGTCGACGGCGAAGCGCTCCTGCTCGGCCGGGTCGGTGGTCCAGGCGTTGGAGCCGAGGCCGAAGTTGGTGCCGTTGGCGACCTCGATCGCCTCCTCGTAGGAGTCGACCCGGTAGAGGCCGGCGACCGGCCCGAACACCTCCTCGGACCACATCCGCATCCCCGGCCGCAGGTCGGTGACCACGGTCGGCGGGTAGTACCAGCCCTCGCCGGACGGCTTCTCGCCGCCGCACAGCACGGTGGCGCCGTTGTCGACCGCATCCCGCACCTGGGCGTGGATCTCGTCGCGGCCGCCCTCGCTGGCCAGGGGGCCGACGTCGGTGTTCTCGTCCATCGGGTCGCCGACCCGCAGCGCCGACATCCGGGCGGCGAACTTCTCGGCGAAGGCGTCGAAGACGTCGGTGTGCACGATGAACCGCTTGGCGGCGATGCAGGACTGGCCGTTGTTCTGGCAGCGCGCCGTGGTGGCCACCTCGGCCGCCTTGTCCAGGTCGGCCGAGGGCATCACCACGAACGGGTCGCTGCCGCCCAGCTCCAGCACGGTCTTCTTGAGTTCCCGGCCGGCGATCTGGGCGATCGAGCGGCCCGCGCGCTCGCTGCCGGTCAGCGTGGCGGCCCGGACCCGGGGGTCGCTGAGGATCCGGTCCACCTTCTCGGAGCCGGCCAGCAGGGTGGTGAACGCGCCCTCCGGGAAGCCGGCCCGGCGGAACAGCTCCTCCAGGTAGAGGGCGGTCTGCGGGACGTTGGAGGCGTGCTTGAGCAGCCCGGTGTTGCCGGCCATCAGGGCCGGCGCGGCGAACCGCATCACCTGCCAGAGCGGGAAGTTCCACGGCATCACCGCGAGCACCGGGCCGATCGGCTGGTGCCGCACGTACGCCCGCTTCGCCTTGACCGCGGCGGCGTCGGCGGGCTCGTCGGCGAGCATCTTCGCCGCGTTGGCGGCGTAGAAGCGGCAGGCCGTGGCGCACTTGGTGACCTCGGCCTTCGCGGCCGCGTACGTCTTGCCCATCTCGGTGGTCATCAGCCGGGCGGTCTCGTCCCGCTCGGCCTCCAGCAGGTCGGCCGCGGCGATCAGCCACCGGCCCCGCTCGGCGATGGTGGTCCCGTGCAGCTGCCGGAAGGCCAGGTCGGCCCGCTCGATGGCCGCGTCGACCTGCTCGTCCGACATGGCGTCGTACGTCTTGAGCACCTGCCCGGTGGCGGGATTGGTGGTGGCGATGGGCATGTCGTACTCCTGTCACTCGAACAGCGAGTGCCGCACGCCCGGCTCCTCGCGGTGGCGCGCGGCGCGGCGGCGCTGGATCACGACCAGGTCGACCACGGCCACCACGGCGAGGATCGCACAGACGACACCCAGCCAGGTCACATCGGCGGCGAACGCGAACACCGCGAGGATGGTCATGACGACCAGGCCGAAGAGGGCGAGCACGAGCCGCAGGTTCAACGCGCTGTACGCGGCGTTGACCCGGCGGCGGGGCTGTGATCGCGTCATTCCTCCGGGCTACCCCCGCGCGGCGCGGGTTAACCGGTCCCGCCGGGACGGCCCGGCCGCGGCCGGTGATCCCGGACACCAGGCGGGTACTCCCCGGATGCGCCCGACCGGGCGGTGCGTTACACCGGTCTGCCGGGACCGCCGGAGATCCCGGCGGCGGAGAGGACGGGCATGACCACGACGCACGCGGTGCCGGTGACGGTCGCCGTCTCGCGGCGCGCCGATCCGGCGCGCACCGACGAGATGGTGGCGTGGATCCGGGCCGGTACGGCGCTGGCCGAGAGCTTCCCCGGCTTCCTGGGCGCCGGGTTCGTCCGCAGCGCGCCCGGCTCCCCCGAGTGGCACGTGATGTACCGCTTCGCGAACCAGGACACGCTGCGCGACTGGGAGGATTCCGCGCAGCGGCACTGGTGGCTGACCTCGGCGCAGGGCATCGTCGAGCACACCCGGACCGAGCGCCGCACCGGCATCGAGGGCTGGTTCGACCCGCCGGTGGACCACGTGGTCGAGACGTCCGCGGGCGCCGACGCCGAGCCGGCCGCGCCGGCCGCCCCGCCGCGCTGGAAGCAGGCGGTCACCATCTGGCTGGCGTTCTTCCCGCTCAGCCTCACCGCCACCCTGCTCACCGCCCGGTTCATCGCCGACGTGCCGCTGGCGGCACGGACGCTGCTCATGACGCTCTGCCTGACCCCGCTGATGACCTACCTGGTGCTGCCCCGGATCACCCGGGCGCTGCACTGGTGGCTGCACGGCCAGCCCGCGCCCTGGCGGCGCCGGCGCCGGTTCACGAACCGGTCGTAACACGCTGATGTGAACGACGGTTGTCGATGCCGGAAAGGCGACAGAGTCCCCGTCCGGACGGCCGAGGCGTATAGGGTCGACGCGCCGCTTCATGCCGCCGGACGGGGGACGGTATGCCTCGACGTTGGATCGCCGCGCTGGCCTGCCTCGCGGCGCTGGTCGCGCTCGCCTGCGACGGCGAGGGCTCGGCGTCGCCCCGCCCGTCGGGCTCCGCACCCCCCGGCGCGCCGAAGGTGCTGACCGCGCTCGGCGACTCGGTCACCACCGGCTTCGGCTCGTGCCTGGTGCTGGTGAGCTGCGAACGCAACTCCTGGTCCAGCGGGGACGGCATCCGGGTGCACAGCCTCTACCGGCGGCTGCGCGAGGACAACCCGACGCTGCGGGCCTACAACCGGGCCGCGCCGGGCGCCCGCGCGGCCGGCCTCACCGACCAGGCCCGGGCGGCGGTACGCGACAAGGCCGACCTGGTCACCGTGCTGATCGGGGCGAACGACGCCTGCCGGAACGACATCGCCGAGATGACGCCGGTGGCCACCTTCCGCAAGCAGGTCGACGCGGCCCTGGCGGTGCTGCGCAAGGGCCGGCCGAAGGCGCGGGTGCTGGTGGTCAGCCTGCCCGACCTGTACCGGCTCTGGGAGATCGGGCACACCGAGTCCCGGGCGGTGCGGGCCTGGTCGCGCGGCATCTGCCCGGCGCTGCTGGCCGACGCCACGTCGACCGCGCCGGCCGCGGTGGCGCGGCGGGCCCGGTTCCGCGAGCGGATCGACGCGTACGACGGGCAACTGCGCGCCGCCTGCCGGGCGTACGGGTCCCGCTGCCGGTGGGACGGCGGCGCGGTGCACCGGACCCGGTTCAGCCTGGACGAGGTGAACGCGCTGGACTGGTTCCACCCGAACGCCGCCGGCCAGGACCGGCTCGCCGACGTCACCTGGGACGCGGCCGGCTGGGCCGACTGACCCTTCCCCCGGCTCCGCCCCGGCTTGGCCGCGCCGGCGGTCAGGGCCGGCGCGGGCCGGGCAACTGCCGGGGGCCGCCCCCGTAGAGGGCGCGGGCCCGGTCGGCGAGGTCCTTGGTGGCCGACGAGTTCGCCCAGGTGCCGAGGATGATCGCGGCGCCGGGGATCACCTTGGCGAACATCCGCTTGGCGGCGCGCACCCCGGCCATCCGGGCCAGCCGGACGCCGAGCTGGAGCATCACCCGGCCCAGCGGGCGCTGCCCGCCCATGCCGAACAGCGCGCCGGCCCGCTCCCGGCCGGCGGCCACCCCGAGGGCGAGCCGGGCGCTCTCGGCCACCTTGTGCACCCGCTGGAGCACCAGCAGGTCGGTGGCCCGGTCCGGGTGGACCGGGTCGACGCCGTACGCGGCCGCCACGTGCAGCACCAGCCGGGCCTGGGTCCAGGCCAGCACGCCCACGTCGATCACCGCGCCGGGCAGCCCGGCCGCCCCGGAGACCGCGCCCGAGAGCCGCGCGTGGTTGACGAACTTGCGCACCGCCTGCTCGGCCAGCTCCTCGGCGGGGACGTCGGGTCGCTGCGCCCGCTCCCGGTCGGCCCACTGCGCCGCCTCCGGCCCGAGCCGGCGCACCGCCTCGAGGGCCAGGTGCTCCGGGGCGTACTGCGGGTCGTCCCGCATCCGGTCCCAGAGCTTCGCCGGGGGCGCCTCGGGCGCCTCGGCCGGCGCGGCCGGCTTCGGGGGAACGGCGGGCTCGCCGTCGACGGGGGCGGGGTCGGTCACGAGGGGGCTCCCGGGGGTCGGTACTGCGGGGGGCGGAGCGGTCAGCGCCGGCGGGACGACAGCCGGGCGGCGAGCTGCTTGAGCTTCGCCTGGTTCTCCGGCTTGGCCAGCTCGCGCCGGCCGCGGTCGACCAACTGCTGACCGCGGGGCGACCGCAGGAAGGCGCTGAGCCGTTGCACCAGTGACATGACGTCCTCCTGTCCGCGGTCCCCTCTCATGTGTACCCGGGACCGGCAAGTCCCTGGTACCCGGGCCGCCCCTCCGGCAACCCCGGCCCCCGGTCAGCCCAGGATCTCCTTGACCACCGCGTTGGCGCGCCACTCGTGCTGGGCGTACGCGTCGGGGAACGCGGAGACCTGGACGGCCTGGGCGGCGACGGTGAGCGGCAGGTCCTGCCAGCCGGGGATCTCCTCCAGGGCGGAGAGGAACGCCTTGGTGGCGTACTCCGGGTCCATCAGCTCCTCGACGGTGCCCCAGCCGCTGCTCGGCCGCTGCTGGAACAGCCCGACCGAGTCGTGGTCCCAGCCGATGGCCTGGTGCGGGTAGCTCTGCGACTCGGGCAGCACGCCGCTGGCGTAGTTCAGCAGGGTGCTCTCCTGCATGGCGGTGGCCACCGCGATGACCAGGCCGCGACGGGGCACGCCCATCTCCCGGCCGGCCTGCACGATCTTCTTGGCGTTGTTCATCTGGGTCTGGTCCAGGCCGGCGACCGGGACGATCCGGCGCGGCGCGGGCTTCGCCTTCGGCTTCGGCTTGGCGGTCGCCGAGGGGGTGGCCGAAGGGCTGGCCGACAGGCTGGCGCTCGGGGTCGCCGGGGCGGTGCTCTCGCGGGCCAGGCCGCGGGAGGCGGCGTCGATGTCCGCCCGTTGGGCGACCTCCGCCGACGCGGCGGGGCTCGGGGTGTCGCCGGCCGGGCGGGCGCCGATCTGGCTGAAGCCCCCCACCAGGCCGAGGCAGCAGACCGCGCCGGTGGCCACGGCCATCTTCGTCCGGCCGGGCCGGGCGGCCAGGGGGTTCATCAGGGCGTCGAAGCGGGTACGCAGGGAACCACGGGGAGTGGAAGCATCCGGAGAAGCGGTCGACTGAACGGTCGAGGGGGTATCGTCCGAACGGTCAGCCGAGCCGCCGGTGCCGTACTGGTCGTCGAGGGTGCCGTCGTCACGCATTCGACGAGGCTAGGCAGGGCAAACCGGGATCACCCAGGCCCAAAGGATGGCCCTCGTCACACTTTGCCCTCCCGGAACCGGACATCGCTCGGCGCCGTGGGGCGTCGGGTGACGGACCTCGCGAGCCGGGAAAACCTCTGGTCCATCCCGGGTCGCGCAGCGCCGGGCAGGAACCTCGCAGCCCTCCCGGCCGGGCCCAGTGATCGACTAACTCGTCCTTTCGGCCGAAGCGGACCCGGCCCGTCAGGGGGAACGATCCCGTCACCGACACCGAACTGTGATCATCGTTCGGCCCGTAACGGAATGGACCACGGCGGCCGGTACGTTGGCCGAACCGGGAAGGCCGTGCGCGCACGGCCCGCCCGTACGCGTCGACAGGAAGGTCCGAACCGGTGCTCGACCCACACGAGCTCTACGAACTCAGCGACGATCTGCCCGACCTCGGCCAACCGGTGCTGATCCAGGCGCTCACCGGCTTCGTCGACGCCGGCAACGCCACCCGGCTGGCCCGGGAGCAGCTGCTCACCTCCCTGGAGGCACGGCCGATCGCCCGCTTCGACGTCGACCAGCTCTTCGACTACCGCTCCCGCCGGCCGGTGATGACCTTCGTCGAGGACCACTGGGCCGACTACGACGCCCCGGCGCTGGAGCTGCACCTGCTGCGCGACGACGACGAGACCCCGTTCCTGCTGCTCACCGGCCCCGAGCCCGACCTCCAGTGGGAACGCTTCGTGGCCGCGGTCGCCGCGCTCTCCGCCCGGCTCGACGTGCGGCTCACCGTCGGGCTCAACTCGATCCCGATGGCCGTCCCGCACACCCGGCCCAGCGGCGTCACCGCGCACGCCACCCGGCCCGAACTGATCTCCGGATACGAGCCCTGGCTCCAGAAGGTGCAGGTGCCGGCCAGCGTCGGCCACCTGCTGGAGTACCGCCTCGGCGAGCAGGGCCGCGACGCCCTCGGCTTCGCCGCGCACGTGCCGCACTACGTCGCCCAGGCCGAGTACCCGGCCGCCGCCGACGCGCTGCTCTCCGCCGTGTCCCGCAGCACCGGGCTGCTGCTGCCGCGCGACGGCCTCGGCGCCGCCGCCGAGGTGGTGCGGGTGGAGATCGACCGCCAGGTCGCCCAGACCGAGGAGGCGGCCACCCTGGTCCAGGCCCTGGAGGAGCAGTACGACGCGTTCGCCCGGGGCCGCGGCGAGAAGAACCTGCTCGCCCAGGAGACCGGCCCGCTGCCCACCGCCGACGAACTCGGCGCCGAGCTGGAACGCTTCCTCGCCGAGCAGACCAAACCCGGAGACACACCGGAACGCTGACCGGCAGGCGCGACACCCCGCGGGGCTGACCCGGCGGGGTGGCCGCCGATGGGGCAGGCTGGAGACATGCGCCTGGCGACCTGGAACGTCAACTCGGTGAAGGCCCGCCTCCCCCGGCTGCTCGACTGGCTGGCCACCACGAAGCCCGACGTCGTCTGCCTGCAGGAGACCAAGTGCCCCGACGGGGCGTTCCCGGTCGCCGAGGTGGGCGAGCTGGGCTACGAGGCGGCCAGCCACAGCGACGGCCGGTGGAACGGGGTCGCCATCCTGTCCCGGGTGGGGCTGGCCGACGTGGCGGTCGGCTTCCCCGGCGAACCGGGCTTCCCCGAGCCGGAGGCGCGGGCCATCTCGGCCACCTGCGCCGGCCTGCGGGTCTGGTCGGTGTACGTGCCGAACGGCCGCTCGCCCGACGATCCGCACTACGCGTACAAGCTGGCCTGGTTCGCGGCCCTGCGGGACGCCCTGGAGCCGGAGCTGGCCGGCGGGCTGCCGCTCGCGGTCTGCGGGGACTTCAACGTCGCCCCGACCGACGCCGACGTCTGGGACCCGGCGCTCTTCGTCACCTCCACCCACGTCACCCCGCCCGAGCGCGCCGCCCTGGCCGCGCTGCGGGACCTCGGGCTCGACGATGTGGTGCCCACTCCGATGAAGGGCCCGCACCCCTACACCTACTGGGACTACCGGGCCGGCATGTTCCACCAGAACAAGGGCATGCGGATCGACCTGGTCTACGCCTCCGCGCCGTTCGCCCGCGCGGTCACCTCGGCGTACGTGGACCGGGAGGCGCGCAAGGGCAAGGGCCCGTCCGACCACGCCCCGATCGTGGTCGACGCCGACCTGGTGCCGACCGTCGAGACGTTCTGACCCGGCTCGCTAGGGTGGAGCCATGGCAGTCGTGAAGATCAACGCGATCGACGTCCCGCCGGGTGCCGGCGAGGAGCTGGAGAAGCGGTTCGCGGCCCGGGCCGGCGCGGTGGAGAACTCCCCCGGCTTCCTCGGCTTCGAACTGCTCCGCCCGGTCGCCGGGGAGAGCCGCTACTTCGTCTACACCCGTTGGGAGACCGAAGAGGCGTACCAGGCGTGGGCGCAGGGGCCGTCCCGGGCCGCGCACGCCGGCGGCGAGGGCGGCGAACCGCGCAAGCCCGTTGCCACCGGCGCCACGCTGCTGGAGTTCGAGGTCGTCCAGCACGTCCCTGGCAAGGGCTGACCGCTCCTACGTCTGAACAGGGTCGAGGCGACCTCGGCCATGAGCCTGAGTGCCCAGTCGAGCTGCGGGCAGGTGTCCCGGTCACGGCACTCCAGGCAGCCGCCGGCCCGCCAGGGCTGGCAGGGCCAGGGCGTGTTCGTCACGGAATCGGAGTAGCCGGCCGGGGGAATGTCGTGCCGCAATCCGGCCGCCGGACCGATCCCGTCGCAGGGACCGCCCTGGCTGACCGTCCTGCGGATCTTGGCGACTTGCCGTTGGTTCTGCACGGTAACTTTCCAAGATCCGGAGCGTCACGAGGATCCGGCGCAGGGACGCGGAGCGCCGAGCGGACCGCGACGACGCTCGGGATGCCGCCAGCTCGGCGAGTTGGAGTTGATCAAGAGCGGCGGTGTCAGGGGTTGCGGGTGTCGAGGAGTGTGGCGAAGGCGATCACGTTGTCCTGGTAGCCGGTGTGGCCGCCGACCCACTCGCCGCCGCAGGTGATGAGCCGCAGCTCCGCCGGGCCGGAGTCGCCGTAGACCCGGTCGGCGGGGAGGTTGGCCTTGTCGAAGTACTCGACGGTGTCGACCTTGAAGGTGACCACGCTGCGGTCCTCCCGGGTCACCTCGATCCGGTCCCCGGGCTTCAGGTCGTGCAGCCGGTAGAAGACCGCCGGCCCGCTCTTGGTGTCCACGTGCCCGACGATGATCGCCCGGCCCGGCTCGCCGGGCACCGCCCCGCGGTTGTACCAGCCGGTCTGGTGGTGCTGGGTCAGCGGCGGGACCTCGATCGAGCCGTCCCGCGCCTGGCCGACCGGGGTGACCGGGGCGGTGACCTTGATGGCCGGCACGGCGAGGCGGACCGGGAGGCTGGCCGGCTCCCGCGCCCGGGTCGGCTCGGCGCTCTGCCGGCTCGATCCGGTCGCCGCGTCGGCCCAGTCGAACGGTCCGGCGGTCCGGCCCAGGCCGGCGCCGGTGGCGAAGACCCCGACCAGCACCAGCAGTACGGCGAGCGGCGTCGACCACGGGCTGCGGGCGCGGGTCCGGGCCGCCCGGGCGGTTGACTGGGGAGTGGGGTTCGCGGCCATGGCGGGGCTCAGCGCGGGGCGGCGCCACGGAGGGTACGGGGCTGCCGGCGCGACGCGGCCACGCCGACCACCGCGCCGACCACGGTCAGCCCGAGCCCGACGGGCACCAGCAGCCCGCCGAGGCCACCGCCGCCGGCGGTGCCACCGAAGCCGGTCGCCGGCCCGCGGCTGGGCTGCACCCGCTTGACCACCTGGAGCATGGTGGACGCGGTCTGCCCGGTGGGGCACTCCAGCTTGACCCGGTAGTTGCCGGGGCGGGTGCGTTCCCGGACCATCGGCGAGGCGGTGAGCAGGCCGCGCTGCGGCTGCACCTGGATCCGGCCGAACGCGTCGGAGACCACGGTCGCCGGCACCGAGTTGTCCCGGCAGCTCGCCCGGATGCCGACCAGGAAGCCGGGCTCGACGGTGCTCGGGGTGACCTCCACGAAGATCACGTCAGCGGGCGACGGCTGCGTCCCCGGCTGCCCGGGCGCCGGCTCGGCGGCGACCATCGGAGCGGCGAGCGCGGGAGCGGCGAGCACCGGGCCGGCAGCGGGCACCGGAGCGGCGAGCACCGGAGCGGCAGACAGCGGGGCGGCGGCGGGCGGGCCAGCCTGGGCGGGCGCCGCGCCGACCAGCGGGGCGGTGCACGCGGCGGCCGCGACCAGCAGCACCGCACGTCCCGTGACTGACACCATGCCCCCTCCCGGCCCGGCGTCGGCGGTGACGGGCGGCGGGCCACCCGTCCTGTCGTACTGGGATGAATCCTCTCACCCCGGGCCGCACATCACATCCGATCCGCTCCGGCGGTCGCGTACGCTCGGGTCGCTGTGACCTCCACCGACTTCAGCGCCGCGCCGCCGGCCCACGCCGCCCGTATCCGCACGTTCCACCCGCGTCGCGGGCGGATGAGCGACCGGCAGCGCGACGCGCTGGCCCGGCTCTGGCCCGCGTACGGCCTGGAGATCGACGACCTGGACGGGCCGTGCGATCCGACGGCGCTGTTCGGACGGCGGGCGCCGCTGGTGCTGGAGATCGGGTCCGGCATGGGCGACGCCACCGCCACCATGGCGGCCGCCGACCCGGACCGACACTATCTGGCGGTTGAGGTGCACACGCCCGGAATCGCCAACCTGCTCGAACTGGTCGAACGGCACGATCTGGGCAACGTGCGGGTGGCCAAGGGCGACGCGCTGGACCTGGTCCGGGCCATGCCGGAGGGTTGCCTGGACGCGGTGCACGTCTTCTTTCCCGACCCGTGGCCGAAGGCCCGGCACCACAAGCGGCGGATCATCCAGCCGGCGCACGTGACGCTGCTGCGCTCCCGGCTGGCCCCTGGCGGGACGCTGCACTGCGCCACCGACTGGGCCGAGTACGCCGAGGCCATGCGGGAGACGCTGACCGCCGACCCGGGGCTGGTCGACGTGCACGGCGGTTACGCGCCCCGCCCGGCGCACCGGCCGGTGACCAAGTTCGAGCGCCGGGCGCTGACCGCCGGGCGGGAGATCTTCGACCTGATCCACCGGCGGCGCTGAACCCGGTTGGCGCGGCGGCCCATGATCCAGGCACGATGGGAGTCGCCATGACTCTCACCGCCGCGCTGCCGAAGAGCGCCGACCCCGACACCCTCTACGACGCGTTCGCCGGCTGGGCGTCCGAGCGCGGTCTCGACCTCTACCCCCACCAGGAGGAGGCGGTCATCGAGATCGTCTCCGGCGCGAACGTGATCATGAATACGCCGACCGGCTCGGGCAAGAGCCTGGTGGCGATCGCCGCGCACTTCGCGGCGCTGGCCGACGACCGGACCACCTTTTACACCGCGCCGATCAAGGCGCTGGTCTCGGAGAAGTTCTTCGCCCTCTGCGAGGTCTTCGGCGCGGAGAACGTCGGCATGCTCACCGGCGACGCCAGCGTCAACGCCGACGCCCCGATCATCTGCTGCACCGCGGAGATCCTGGCCAACCTGGCGCTGCGCGAGGGCACCCGGGCCGACGTCGGCCAGGTGGTCATGGACGAGTTCCACTTCTACGCCGAGCCGGACCGCGGCTGGGCCTGGCAGGTGCCGATCATCGAGCTGCCGCAGGCGCAGTTCGTCCTGATGTCGGCGACGCTCGGCGACACCACCCGCTTCGTGGACGACCTGACCCGGCGCACCGGGCGGCCCACCGCCGTCGTCCGCTCGGCCGAGCGGCCGGTCCCGCTCCTCTTCTCGTACGCGATGACGCCGCTGCACGAGACCCTGGAGGAGCTGCTGGCGACCAAGCAGGCACCGGTCTACGTCGTGCACTTCACCCAGGCCGCCGCGCTGGAGCGCGCCCAGGCGCTGATGAGCGTGAACGTCTGCACCCGGGCCGAGAAGGACATGATCGCCCAGGCGATCGGCAACTTCCGGTTCACCTCGGGCTTCGGCAAGACGCTGTCCCGGCTGGTCCGGCACGGCATCGGCGTGCACCACGCCGGCATGCTGCCGAAGTACCGCCGCCTCGTGGAGACCCTGGCCCAGGCCGGGCTGCTCAAGGTCATCTGCGGCACCGACACCCTGGGCGTCGGCATCAACGTGCCGATCCGCACCGTGCTCTTCACCGGCCTGTCGAAGTACGACGGCACCCGGACCCGGCTGCTCAAGGCCCGCGAGTTCCACCAGATCGCCGGCCGGGCCGGGCGGGCCGGCTTCGACACCCTCGGCCGGGTCGTCGTGCAGGCCCCCGAGCACGTCATCGATAACGAGAAGGCCCTCGCCAAGGCGGGCGACGACCCGAAGAAGCGCCGCAAGGTGGTGAAGAAGAAGCCGCCGGAGGGTTCGATCGGCTGGGGCGAGCCGACCTTCCAGCGCCTGGTCGAGGCCGAGCCGGAGCCGCTGACCTCCAGCTTCCAGGTCAGCCACTCGATGCTGCTCAACGTCATCGGCCGCCCCGGCGACGCGTTCGCCTCGATGCGGCACCTGCTCACCGACAACCACGAGGACCGGGCCGCCCAGCGCCGGCACATCCGCCGGGCCATCGCCATCTACCGGGCGCTGCGGGCCGGCGGCGTGGTCGAGGAGCTGCCCGAGCCGGACGAGCAGGGCCGCCGGGTGCGGCTCACCGTCGACCTCCAGCTCGACTTCGCGCTCAACCAGCCGCTGTCCCCGCTCGCCCTGGCCACCATCGAACTGCTCGACCGGGAGTCCCCGTCGTACGCGCTGGACGTGCTGAGCGTGATCGAGTCGATCCTCGACGACCCGCGTCAGGTGCTCTCCGCGCAGCAGTTCAAGGCCCGCGGCGAGGCGGTCGCCGCCATGAAGGCCGAGGGCATCGAGTACGAGGCCCGCCTCGAACTCCTCGACGAGGTGACCTGGCCGAAGCCCCTCGCCGAGCTGCTGGGGTCGGCGTACGAGATGTACCGGCAGGGCCACCCCTGGGTCGCCGACCACCAGCTCTCGCCCAAGTCCGTGGTCCGCGACATGTACGAGCGGGCCATGACCTTCACCGAGTACGTCCAGTTCTACGGCCTGTCCCGCTCCGAGGGGCTGGTGCTGCGCTACCTCGCGGACGCGTACAAGACGCTGCGGCAGACCGTCCCCGAGGACGCGAAGACCGAGGAACTGGTCGACCTCATCGAGTGGCTCGGTGAGCTGGTCCGCCAGGTCGACTCCAGCCTGATCGACGAGTGGGAGCGGCTGCGCAACCCGTCCGACGTCGCGGAGGTGGCCGCGTCGCTGGACGACCGGCCGCCGGCGGTCACCCGCAACGCCCGGGCGTTCCGGGTGCTGGTGCGCAACGCGCTGTTCCGCCGGGTCGAGCTGGCCGCCCTGCGCCGCTGGGACCTGCTCGGGGAGCTGGACGCCGAGCACGGGTGGCACGCGGACGCGTGGGCGGACGCGCTGGAGCCGTACTTCGAGGCGTACGACTCGATCGGGGTGGGGCCGGACGCGCGCGGCCCGGCGCTGCTGATGATCGAGCAGGGCCGGGAGAAGTGGACCGTACGCCAGATCCTGGACGACCCGGAGGGCGACCACGACTGGGGCATCAGCGCCGAGATCGACCTCGCCGCCTCCGACGAGACGGGCGCCGCGGTGGTCCGGATCACCGACGTCGGACAGCTCTGACCTCGCTCCGCGGGGGTGGACCGGAGACCGGCCCACCCCCGTGGCGTCGGCGGATCAGTCGCGCGGCGTCTGGAAGGCCACGCGGCGACGACGGAACATGACGAACAGCACGGCGCCGAGCGCGAGCACGGCGGCGCCGACGCCGGCGAGCGCGACGGCGGGGGCGCCGGTGACCGGCAGGCCGCCGCCGGAGCCGCCGGAGC
>NZ_MUYZ01000073.1:0-24673 GCF_003013775.1 Micromonospora sp. MH33 | reverse complement strand
ACCAGCGGCAGGTGCCCGGCCCGGCGGGCCAGCGCGCCGACCGCCGCGCCGGCGAGCAGGGCCAGCGTGGGCAGCAGCAGCATGGCCAGGCGCTGGGCCGCGGCCGGGTCGAGCCAGGTCGGTTCGAGGACGCCGAGGCGTACGGTGGGCAGCGCGCCGGTGGACGCGACCGACGGCGCGACGGAGACCAGGGCGAGCAGCCAGACGGCTGCGGCGGTGAGCGCGATGCTCCAGCCGAACGGCGGATTGAGCAGCACGGCGATCGCCGCGCCCGCCCCGACCACCGCGCCGAGGATCGCGCAGATGCCGACCGCCCACACCGGGTCGACGGTGCCGCCCAGCTCGGCGGCGCGGGCCGGCTGCATGCAGAGCGGGGCGACCACGGTCGCGCCCAGCGCGCTGACGCCGGCGATGGAGAGCAGCTCGGTGGTGCCGGCCGGGGAGGTGTCCCGGCGGGCGAGGCGTTCGGTGAGGACGGCTCCGGCGACCGTGGCGACCGCGGCGAACCAGCCGACCCAGGCGAGCTGGGCGGGCCACCGGTTGACCGAGCCGTCGACGAACGCGCCGTCGAGGCGTACGACGCCGAAGCCGTACGCGATGCCGAGCTGGCCGGCCCCGGCCAGCACGCTCACCCCGAGCGCCGTGAGCAGCAGCCTGCCCCACGTCCGAAAGGCCATGTCGGGCACGTTACGGCCCGGTGCACCCGATCGCCACCTTGCCACCCGTGGCGCGGCGAGTCGGGGCCGGCGTGGCTACTTCAGCTCGACCAGCCGGGCCAGGTACGTGGTGTCGCCGACGTTGGTCAGCATGTGCACGGCCCCCGGGTCGCGGTAGACCACCCCGCCGGTCGGCTCGTCCGCGTCGATCGTCGTGCCGTCGATCGTCTGCACCACGTTCTTCGCGCCCTCGACCGCCACCACGAGGTACGGGTGGTCGTGCCGGTGCAGCGGCTGCCGCTCGCCCGGCTCCAGCCGGATGTGCCAGACGCGCACCCGGTCGTTCTCGAAGACGATCTCCTGGCCCACCGGGCCGAGTTCGAGGTCGGCGGAGAGGTCGGTCATCGTGGTCCGTCCAGTTGGGGGAGCACCTCGGCGGCGATGAGCTCCACGTGGTCGAGGTCGTCGAAGTCGATCAGGCGCAGGTGCACCCGGGTGGCCCCGATCGCGGCGAACTCGCCGAGCCGGTCGACGAGCTGGGCGGGGGAGCCGACCACCGGGTCCTCCGGCGGGAGCGCGCTCTTGACGTGCAGCGGCGCGGCCCGGCGCTGTGCCTCCGCGTCCATACGCCCGATCGCCACCACGATCCCGGCGGAGAGCACCAGCGGCGCCCGTCCCGACCCGGTGCGCCCGGTCCGGTCGCACGCCTCGCGGACCCGCTCGTACGCGGCGGCCGTCTCGGCGACGGTCTTGAACGGCATGTTGAACTCGTCGGCGTACCGGGCGGCCAGTTCGGGGGTGCGCTTCGGGCCCCGGCCGCCGACGATCACCGGTGGGCCGGGCTGCTGCACCGGCTTGGGCAGCGCGGGCGCGTCGACCAGCCGGTAGTGGTCGCCGGTGAAGCTGTACGTCTCGCCGGGCGGGGTGCGCCACAGCCCGGTGACGATCTCCAGCTGCTCGGCCAGCCGGTCGAACCGCTCGGTGACCGCCGGGAACGGGATGCCGTAGGCGGTGTGCTCGCGCTCGTACCAGCCGGCGCCGATGCCCAGCTCGACCCGGCCGCCGCTCATCTGGTCGACCTGGGCGACCATCACGGCCAGCGGCCCGGGCAGCCGGAAGGTGGCCGAGGTGACCAGCGTGCCGAGCCGGATCCGGGAGGTCTCCCGGGCCAGCGCGGCGAGCGTCAGCCAGGCGTCGGTGGGGCCGGGCAGGCCGGGCTCGTCGCCCATCGCCCGGTAGTGGTCGGCCCGGAAGAAGCCCTCGAAGCCGGTCTCCTCGACCAGCCGGGCGAACCGGAGCTGGTCGTCGTAGCTGGCCCCGCGGTGCGGCTCGGTGAAGACGGACACCCGCATGGTCAGAGTCCTCCCGCGACGACGCCACCGGTGGTGTCGCGCTCCATCAGCAGTTCGTGCAGTTCGGCGCTGATCCGGGCGACCTCGGCCAGGTGCGCGTGGCGGCCCAGGGTGCGGGGCCGGGGCACAACGACCTCGACCACCTCGCGGATCCGGCCGGGGCGCGGGCTGAGCACGACGACCCGGTCGGCCAGCAGCACCGCCTCGTCGATCGAGTGGGTGACGAAGACGATGGTCGCCTTCGTCTCCATGTGCACCCGTTGGAGCTCGCCGGAGAGCTCCTCCCGGGTGAGCGCGTCGAGCGCGGAGAACGGTTCGTCCATGAGCATCACCCGGGGCTCGCCGATCAGCGACCGGCAGAGCGAGACCCGCTGCTGCATGCCACCGGAGAGCTCGTGCGGGAGGCGCTTCTCGAAGCCGCCCAGCCCGGCCATCTCCAGCAGCCCGCGGGCCCGGTCGCGGTGCTTGGCCCGGCTCCAGCCGAAGATCTCCACCGGCAGCAGGACGTTGTCCAGCACCGTGCGCCAGGGCAGCAGCGCGGGCCGCTGGAACAGCATGGCGATGTCCCGGCGGGGCTTCGTGATCGGCGTGCCGGCCACGGTGATCTCGCCCCCGGTGACGGGGAGCAGGCCGGCGATCATGCGGAGCAGGGTGGACTTGCCGCACCCGGAGCGGCCGAGGACGGCGACGAACTCGCCCTCCGCGACGTCGAGGTCGATGCCGCGCAGCGCCTCGACCCGGCCCGAGCGGCCGTCGAAGGTGCGGGACACCCCGGACAGTCGGATCATCTCCCGCCGGCTCCCTTCCAACGTCGCGAACGCGAGTCGGGCTAGCGTAGCGGGAGCCGATCTCCATAGCACCGTCCGGGGTGGACGTCAGTCTCCTTTCCGTCAGGCAACTTCGTTTCCGTTCCGCAACCCGGACGCCCACCTGGCTTCATCGGCCTTCTCGTACGCTGTTGCGCGCGAAGAGTCCCCTCACGACGGTCCCATCGGCGGTCCCCTCCTGCCGACACCGTCGGACCCACGACCCGACCAGGCGAACATGTCCTGGTCGGAAAGGACATGGTGCACTGATGAGAAGGCTGACCCGTACGGTCGCCGCCGCGGCGCTGGCCACCGCCCTCGCCCTGGTCGGCGGTTGCAGCAGCGACTCGGACAAGTCGGAGGACGGCAAGAGCGGCAACGGTGCGGCGCTGGAGAAGGTGACCTACCTCACCTCGTTCGGCAACTTCGGCCGTGACTCCTACGCCTGGGTGGCGAAGGAGAAGGGCTTCTTCAAGGACGCCGGCTTCGACGTGGACATCAAGCCCGGGCAGGGCACCGGCTCGGTCATCCAGACCATCACCGGTGGCCAGGCCGACTTCGGCCCGATCGACCTGACCGGCGGCATCCTTCAGGTCGGCAACGGCCAGGCCAAGGACTTCGTCGCGGTGGCGGCGATCCAGCAGCGCACCATGGCCGCCATCGTCTCGGTCGAGGGCAAGAACATCGCCACCCCGAAGGACCTTGAGGGCAAGAAGCTCGCCGACACCCCCACCTCCGTCGTGCGCAACCTCTTCCCGACGTACGCCCGGCTGGCCGGCATCGACGGCAGCAAGGTGACCTGGGTCAACGGTGAGGCGCAGGGCCTGATCGGCATGCTCGGCTCCGGCGCGGTCGACGGCATCGGCCAGTTCGTGGTCGGCCAGCCGACCGTCGAGGCGGTGGCCAAGAAGAAGCCGGTCGTGCTGCCGTACAGCAATGTGATGCAGGACCTCTACGGCAACGTGCTGATCACCTCCAGCAAGATCGCCAAGGAGAAGCCCGAGATGGTCAAGCGCTTCACCACGGCCCTGCTCAAGGGTCTGGAGTACGCGCTGGCCCACCCGGACGAGGCGGGCGAGATCCTGAAGAAGAACGTGCCGGCCGCCAACCCGGCCGCGTCCGCCGCGGAGCTGCAGCTGATGGCCGCGTACGTCCGCTCCAGCAACTCGGGCACCGCGATCGGCACGCTGGACAGCGGCCGGGTCGCCAAGAGCATCGCGCTGCTCCAGGGCGCGGGCGCGCTCAAGCAGGACCTCACCCCCGACCAGATCATCGACTTCAACCTCGCGCCGAAGGCCTGACCGGTCGGCTCGGGCAACGGGGGTGCGGCCCGCCGGGACACCCGGTGGGGCGCACCCCCTTCGCGTGCCGGTCGTCGACCGGCCGAGAGAGGAGGACACGTTGACGCAGTTGACCGGGACCCGGGCCGGGGCACCGGCGCCGGAGGAGCCGGCGGAGCCCGTCGCCGCACCGCGCCGGCTGCTCGTACGCCCCGCGGCGGTGGGGCTGCCGGCGCTCGGGCTGGTCGTCGCGGTGGCCGTCTGGTGGCTGGTCACCTCGGGGCTGCACCTGGTCCACCCGGCCGCGCTGCCGCCGCCGCAGGCGGTGTGGCGTTCGCTGGTCGGCACCACCGACGTGCTGCTTCCGGCGCTGGGCATCACCACCTGGATGACCCTGCTCGGCTTCCTGCTCTCGTCGCTCGCCGGGGTGCTGATCGGGATGGCGCTGGCCGCCTCCAGCCGGGTGGAGCGGATGTTCGCCCCGCTGCTGGTGGCGGTCAACGCGGTGCCGAAGATCGCCTTCGGTCCGCTGCTGGTGGTCGCGGTGGGCTGGGGGCAGAAGCCCATCCTGACCATGGTGTTCCTGCTCTGCTTCTTTCCGATCGTGCTCTCCACGGCGACCGGGCTGACCACCACTCCCGCGGACCTGGCCGAGCTGGGCCGCTCGCTGAACGCGTCCTGGTGGCAGGCGTTCCGGAAGGTGCGCTTCCCGGGCGCGCTGCCGCAGATCTTCGTCGGGCTGAAGGTGGCCATGCCGCTGGCCGCGATCGGCGCGGTGATCGGGGAGTTCTATTCGGACCGGCCCGGGCTGGGCTACCAGATCCTCCAGTACAACGGGGTCGGCGACACCGCGACTGCGTGGGCGGCGATCGTGCTGGTGGCGGTGATGAGCATCCTGCTCTACTCGGCCCTCAGCCTGGTCGAGCGCCTTGCCCTGCCCTGGGTCCGCGCCACCACCTCGGCCCGCTGACCGGCTGCTCCCGGCAGGAAGCATCCCCTCCTGCCGGGAGCCGGCCCGACTAGCCCGCCAGACGCCAACGACCACCCCGGGCCACGAGCGTCGTCAACGCCTGCGGCATCAGGCCGGAATGGTTGTCCGGGGTCATCCGGATCGGCCCGGAGAGGCCGTCGAGCTGCGCGGTCTCCAGGACGTCGCGCAGGGCCTCCCGGTCCACCTTGCCCGGCTCGCCGCCGGCCCGCAGTTCGGCGTCGGCGATGAGCTGGACGGCGTCCGCGGCGAACGAGGAGAAGCCGTTGTAGCCGCCGAACCGGGCGGTGTACTCCTGGAACCACTGCCGCCGGGCGGCCTTGGCCGGGGTGGTGGCGATGACGTCGTCGATCACCATGGTCTGGGTGAAGATCAGCGTGGCCCGCTCGGTGGATCGGGCCGAGGCGCCCAGGAAGAGGTCGCCGGCCGCCGAGGCGTCGAAGAAGAGCGCGCCGGTGTAGCGGCTCTGCCGGGCGGTGGTGGCCGCCAGCGACGCCTGCTCCGGCGGGGTCCAGACGATCAGCGCCTCGGGCTTCTTGGCCACCAGACTGTCGATCTGGGTGCTGACCTCCGTGTCGGTGGTCCGTACCGACTCGGCGCGGGTCAGCTTGATGCCGGCCTTGGTGAACTCGCTGTTCAACGCCGCCAGCCCTTCCTGGCCGTACTTGTCGGCGCTGTGCAGCACGGCGACCTTGCGGATGTTGCGGTGGGTCAGTTCGGTGGTGAGGGCGGCGGCGCTGTCGGCCGCATTCGGTGCCAGCTTGAAGACATAGCGGCGCTCGGCGACCGGTTCCGTGACCTCGCCGGAGGAGGCGAGCGCGACGGTGGGAATATGCTTCTCACCGATCGTGCGGACGGCGCCGACCGCACATTCGTTGCAGCCGCCCATGATGATGGCGCTGACCCGCGAGTCGCTGCTGAAATCGTTGATGTTCCGCAACGATTCGGCGGCGTCGGAGCGGTTGTCCTTCACCTTGAGTTCGATCTTCCGGCCACCCAGGGCGCCGGAGGAGTTCAACTGCGCGACCTTCAGATCCAGGGCCCGTTGGTAAACCTTGCCGATCGGCGCGGAGGCGCCGGACAGTTCGAGGTCCGCGGCGATCACGATCGGGCTGGTGTCCTGCGGCTCCCCGCCGATCTCGCAGCCGGTGAGGGTGGTGGCCAGCACGGCCGATGCGAGCACCGCGATGCTCGCGGAGCGGATGGGGCTCAACTCAGTCCTCCAGGTGCGGCGTGGGCCAGCGCCCGATCACCGCCGCTCGTCCGTCCTCAGTGGAGGAACGGGATTGGTGTGCCGTACGGTGTGCGCGAAGCCTGCAAAACCTTGCCAATGCCGGGCCCTGTGGTCAAGCGCGGATGTCGGGAGCTGTTTCGGGACGCTCGTCCCACATGTTGGGGACGCGCAACGTTAACCGACAATTACTGCGCAGATACGACTGGCCACTCTGGAGTTACATGCCCTGTTCAGAGGGCTGGAGAAAAGAAGGTATTAGGTGATCGGATCACGGGTTGCGTCGGCCCCGACCGTTTCCTGTCTCACTGCCGCTTCCCAAACACGATCTCGTCTGATGAAATCGCGGCCGTGCCGCGCATGGCACTGGCCGCTGCATCAGGCACGGGTCGGCGGGTCAAGCGTGGAAGAAACGACGGAGGCGATGTCGTGAGCACCGGACCTACGACCCTGCCCGAGAGCCCCGACGCCGATCAGCGGAACCGGCGCCGGCGACTGCCTCGGCTGCGTGACGCGCGGATCCGCTCCAAGCTCGCCCTCATCCTCGTCGTTCCGGTGGCGGCGGTCATCGCGCTGGCAACTATCCGACTCGTCTCGGTCGGCGAGGGCGCCTACGAGGCAAACCGGATCCGGTCGCTGACCGCGCTGTCGATCGACGTCTCGGCGCTCACCCAGGACCTGCACAAGGAGCGGATGGCCGCGGCCGCCTTCCTGGTCGCGCCGAACCAGAAGCCGGACGACTACAACCTGCGGGTACGCCGCACCGATGAGCGGATTGCGGCGTACCGGGACGAGCGCGGGAAGCTCGGCGACGTGCCGACCTCCGTGCGTGACCGGCTCAAGGTGATCGACGACCACCTGAACACGCTGAACGGCACCCGCCAGGAGGTGCTGGACCGGCAGCAGATGCCGGTCTCCGAGGCGAGCCTGCGCTACGGCATCGTCCTCGACGACCTCGTCGCGTACGGCGACACGCTGGCCCAGCAGCCCGGCGCGGAGGGCCTCGCCGACGCCCGTCGCGCGGTGGCCGCCTTCGCCCACGCCAAGGCCGAGGTCGCCGAGGAGGAGGCGGTCGCCTACACCGCGCTCTCCACCGGCCGGATCGACGAGGAACAGTTCTCCTCGTTCGTGGCCACCCTGACCGGCCAGCAGGAGGCCCTGCTCTCCTTCTCCCGGGCCGCCGAGCCGGACCAGCGGGCCCTGGTGGACCGCACCGTCTCCGGTGACGCCGTGCAGCTCGGCGACCGGGTCGCCACCGACGTCTCCCGCTCGGTCGGGCGGGCCCCGCTGGTCACCCGCGACGAGGCCGCTGCGGCCATCGCCGCGGTCGGCGACCTGATGCGGTGGGCCGAGATCCAGCTCCAGAACGAGCTGCTCGCCGACGCGGACGCGGTGCGCACCGACGTCATCCGGCAGGCCTTCATGGAGAGCCTGCTGGTGCTGCTCACCCTGGCCATCGCCGTGACGCTGGCCGTGGTGCTGGCCCGCTCGCTCAACGACTCGCTGCGCCGGCTGCGCGAGGGCGCGCTGGCGGTGGCGAACCACGACCTGCCCGACGCGGTGAGCCGGCTGCAGAACGTCAACGCCATCGGCGACGGCGGCGTGGACGAGATCGTCCAGCAGGTCCGGGACCCGATCAAGCTGACCAACCGCGACGAGGTCGGCCAGGTGGCCGCGGCCTTCAACGTGGTCCACCGGGAGGCCGTCCGGGTGGCGGCCGAGCAGGCCGCGCTGCGGACCAGCGTCTCGGCGATGTTCCTCAACCTGGCCCGCCGCTCGCAGAGCCTGGTCGACCGGATGATCGGCGAGCTGGACGCGATCGAGCGCGGCGAGGAGGACCCGAAGCGGCTGGCCCAGCTCTTCGAGCTGGACCACCTGGCCACCCGGATGCGCCGCAACGACGAGAACCTGCTGGTGCTGGCCGGGGCCGACTCGGCCGTGCCGCGGCGCGACGACGCGCTCCTGGTCGACGTGCTGCGCGCCGCCCAGTCCGAGGTGGAGCTCTACAACCGGATCGAGTTCGGCACCGTCGACACCGACATCTCGGTCGCCGCGCACGCGGTCAACGACGTGGTGCGCCTGGTCGCCGAGCTGCTCGACAACGCCACCCGGTTCTCGCCGCCGAACACCATCGTGGTGGCCGACGGCCGCCGGATCCGCGACTACGTGCTGATCCAGGTCGAGGACCGCGGTCTCGGCCTCAGTGACGACCAGCTCGACTCGCTCAACCGCCGGCTGGCCGCCCCGCCCACGGTCGACGTGGCCGCGTTCCGGCTGATGGGTCTGGCCGTGGTGAGCCGGCTCGCCTCCCGCTACGGGATCCGGGTCGAGCTGCGCCGCAACGTGGAGGGCGGCACGGTCGCCCAGGTCACCCTGCCGAACGCCACCGTGGTGCTGCCGGCGAACCGGGGCCAGGCCCCGCTGACCCGCCCGCGCCAGCCGCTCGCCGTCGAGCAGTCCCCGCTCAGCCAGGTCGGCGCCGCCGACGCGCTGGCGGGCGCGGTCCGGGCCGGCACACGATACGACCCGGGCCCACACCGCGAGGTCCCTGGAAACCGGCCCGTCCGAGGTGTCCGGAACGCGGGCCGTCAGCCGTCCGGGGGATGTTGCGGAACAGGCGTAACCCCCTGTTGGGGGCGTCGTTGAGTCTGATGTCGGAGCGCTGGTCAAGCGCGACGACGGGAGCGGCCGATGCCCTGTCGGTCGAGGGGTGGCGGCGGGGCATCGTGCATAGAGGGGCCGGGCGTGTGAGGGGTGCGTCCGGCCCCTCCCCCTGCCCGCACACCGGCGACCCGCTCTGTCGCCGACCTGGCGGTTCCCCGTCAGACCGCGACACCGTCAGTTCGCCCGCGCCGCCCGGAAAGGGCCGCCGGCGCCGCCGGGAAGGTCAGGCGACCGGCTGGGCGACGTTCTCCCGGACCCACTCCACGATCGACTGGGTGGTGGCGCCCGGGGTGAAGATCTTGGCGACGCCGAGCCGCTGGAGCTCCGGGATGTCGGCGTCCGGAATGATGCCGCCGCCGAAGACCACGATGTCGGCCGCGTCGCGCTCGGCGAGCAGTTCGAGAACCCGCTTGAAGAGCGTCATGTGCGCCCCGGAGAGCACCGAGAGGCCCACCGCGTCGGCGTCCTCCTGGATCGCGGTCTCCACGATCTGCTCCGGGGTCTGGTGCAGGCCGGTGTAGATGACCTCCATGCCCGCGTCACGCAGGGCACGGGCGACGACCTTCGCGCCCCGGTCGTGGCCGTCCAGGCCGGGCTTCGCGACGACGACCCGGATACGAGAGTTCATCAGCGCACACCTTTCACCGGCTCCGGCACTCCTGACCTGAACGAACGGTAACCCGCCGTACCCGGGGCCGGAAACCCGGGCTGCGCCTTACCGCCCGAGCCCGCTCACGGGAAGCCGGACACCTCAGCCGATCGGTCACTGTCCGCGACGAACGGGCAGTTGCCGGGCCAGCCGACCGGGGGCACGAGCTATGACAAGAGCGGATGGAAACGGACAGAACGAAACGCCAATTCGGCGCTTCGGCTTGTGACAGGAGTGGCGGTTGGCTAACGTGTCCACGGTTGTCATCAGGTCCACGGACGGGTGACGACGCGACACCGGAGGTTCGACCGAGCTTCACCGAACGGTCCGGAGTCGCATCGGATCCCCGACAACGGAGGGTGTGCGTGCGCCAGCGCCTGTCGTCTGAGCCCGATAGATATCGCGGTCGCCGCCGCGTACCCACCCCCCCGCGGAGCCGCTACGCCGCGGTCGTGACCACCGCCTTCGTGGGCGCCGGCATCGTCGCCCTCGGCGCGAACGCCCTCCCCGACGCCAAGAGCGTCAGCCCGTCGGTCCTCGACGAGCTCAAGCAGGCCTCGGTCACCAGCCAGGACGCCGCGGCCCGGGCCGACAGCGCGGACCGCGCCACCCGTGACGACCGCGCCGGCGGCAAGACCGCCACCGAGCAGGACACCTGGCTGCTCCCCCTGCACGGCTACGACTTCCAGTCGCCCTACGGCATGCGCTGGGGCAAGCTGCACACCGGCATCGACCTGGTCGCCCCGGAGGGCACGCCCTACCGGGCGATCCACGATGGCCAGGTCACCAAGGCCGGCTGGTTCGGCGGCTACGGCTACGCGGTGATCGTCAAGCACGCGGACGGCAGCGAGGCCATCTACGGCCACTCCTCGGCGGTGACCGTCAAGGAGGGCCAGCAGGTGAAGGCGGGCGACCAGCTCGGCCTGGTCGGCAACACCGGCCACTCCTACGGTTCGCACCTGCACCTGGAGATCCATGTCAACGGCCAGCCGCTCGACCCGGTGCCGTGGCTCAAGGAGCGTGGAGTGGACATCCAGCTCGAAGTCGAGGCAATCTACAGCGAGGTAGCCGCGTCCTGACGCTGCGTATCGCCCCTTGACCGCCCGGATCAGTCGATCCGGGCGGTTTTGTCTGCGGCAAAGTCTCCTGGGTCACAGCGACGATTGTGGCCGGCACCACAGCCGAGCATGATCCTTTTCGGCAGTAAACCGGCCAGGCCGGCGGAAACCTGGACAGGCCGCGTCACCGGCCCCGCCGGTCCTCCGGAACCCCCTACCCGACGCCATGCCGGCCGACACCAGTATTTCGAGGTCACGTGCCCCTCGACTGATGAAGGTTTCCGTGCAGGAAGACAGCTCCATCCAGAACGAGAACACCCCGGACAACGCTCCCGCCCGGCACCGGCGCCAGCGCCCGGTCCGGCGTACCGCATATTTCGTCGTCGGCGCGGTGGCCCTGCTCGGCCTCGGCGTCGGCGGTGTCTCCGTCGCCACCGCCGACCACGGCACCCCGACCCCCGCCGCGGTCGACTTCGACGCCCAGGCGCGCGCTGAGGCCGCCGCCCGCGCCGACCGCTCGACCCGCGAGTCGACCGCCCCGGTCACCCCCTCGGCCACCCCGGCCAGCCCGTCGCCGAGCCCGAGCGCGGCCGGCCCGAAGCCGACGAAGACCGCCTCGGCCAAGCCCAAGCCGAAGAAGACCACCAAGCCGAAGCCGGCCTGGGTCATCCCGATGACGGGCGCCGAGATCACCTCCTGCTTCGGGCAGCGGTGGGGCACCCTGCACGCCGGCATCGACTTCGCCATGCCGGCGGGCACGCCGATCCACGCCGCCGCGGCGGGCACCGTGGTCAAGGCCGGCGACGCCGGCGACGGCTACGGCAACTCGGTCTTCGTCGACCACGGCAACGGCTACCTGACCCACTACGCCCACCAGAGCCGGCTGATCGTCAGCGTCGGCGACAGGGTGAAGGCCGGGCAGGTCATCGGCTACGAGGGCTCGACCGGCGACTCCACCGGCCCGCACCTGCACTTCGAGGTGCACAAGGGCGCCATGTGGAACCAGATCGACCCGGCGCCGTTCCTGCGTGCCCGGGGCATCGACGTGGCCTGCTGACGGTCACGGCACGAGGGAGGGGACCGGTCCGGCACGTCGCCGGGCCGGGCCCCACTCGGCTCAGAGCTTGTCGATCGGGGCGTGCCGGAGGACCAACCACATGGTCTGGTCGCCGAAGTCGATCTGCGCGCGGGCACCCGGACCCTGCCCCTCCACCGCCAGCACCCGGCCGAGGCCGTAGCGCTGGTGGTTGACCCGGTCGCCCACCGAGACCTTGGGCGCCTGCTTCAGCTCGCTCGCGGTGGCCAGCCGGCTGGCGTCCACCCCGAGCCGCTTGGCGAGCTGGGTCGCCTTGGGCGTGCCCCCGGTGAAGTTACCGCGCCCGCCGGGCACCCGGTCCGCCCGGCCGCCGACGCCGCCGCCTCCACCGGCCCACGAGGTGTACGACCCCTCGGTGCGCTCCCAGCGGACCAGCTCGGTCGGCAGCTCCTCCAGGAAGCGCGACGGCGGGTTGTAGGCCGGCGCGCCCCAGGCCGAGCGGGTGACCGCCCGGGACAGGTAGAGGCGCTGCCGGGCCCGGGTGATGCCCACGTACGCCAGCCGCCGCTCCTCCTCCAGCTCGCGGGTGTCGCCCAACGAGCGCAGGTGCGGGAAGACGCCGTCCTCCAGGCCGCTGAGGAACACCACCGGGAACTCCAGCCCCTTGGCGGTGTGCAGGGTCATCAGGGTGACCACGCCCTGGTGGTCCGGGTCGTCCGCGGGGATCTGGTCGGCGTCGGCGACCAGCGCCACCTGCTCCAGGAAGCCGGCCAGGGTGGCCCGCTCGTCCTCCTCGCCCAGCGCCTCGATCCGCTCGGTGTACTCCCGGGCGACGCTGACCAGTTCCTGGAGGTTGTCCACCCGGCCGGCGTCCTGCGGGTCGAGGCTCTCCTCCAGCTCGGCCAGGTAGCCCGAGCGGGTCAGCAGGGCCTCCAGCACCTCCTCCGGGGTGCCGGTGGCGGCCAGCTCGCGCGCGTCGTCGAGCAGCGCGACGAACTCGGCGATGCCGTTGGCGGCCCGGGTGGAGATCCCCGGAGCGTCCTTGGCCCGGCGCAGCGCCGCGCCGAAGGAGATCCGGTCCCGGCCGGCCAGCGCCTCCACGCACGCCTCGGCCCGTTCCCCGATGCCCCGGCGCGGGGTGTTGAGGATCCGGCGCAGGCTGACCGTGTCGTCGTCGTTGACCACGGCGCGCAGGTAGGCCAGCGCGTCGCGGACCTCCTTGCGCTCGTAGAAGCGCACCCCGCCGACCACCTTGTAGGGCAGGCCGACCCGGATGAACACCTCCTCGAAGACCCGGGACATGGCGTTGGTGCGGTAGAAGACGGCCACGTCGCCCGGGCGGGTGTCGCCCGCGTCGACCAACCGGTCGATCTCCCGGGCCACCCAGTCCGCCTCGGCGTGCTCGGTGTCGGCCACGTAGCCGACGATCTGCTCGCCGGCCCCGGCGTCGCTCCACAGCCGCTTGGGCTTGCGGGAGGTGTTCCGGTCGATCACCGCGTTGGCGGCGTTGAGGATGGTCTGGGTGGAGCGGTAGTTCTGCTCGAGCAGGATCGTCCGGGCGTCGGTGAAGTCGCGCTCGAACTCCAGGATGTTGCGGATGGTGGCGCCGCGGAACGCGTAGATCGACTGGTCGGCGTCTCCGACGACGCAGAGCTCGGCCGGCGGGACGCCCTCGGTGCCGGAGACCAGCTCCTTGATCAGCACGTACTGGGCGTGGTTGGTGTCCTGGTACTCGTCGACCAGCACGTGCCGGAACCGGCGCCGGTAGCTCTCCGCCACGTGCGGGTGCGACTGGAGCAGGTGCACCGTCGTCATGATCAGGTCGTCGAAGTCGAGCGCGTGCGCCTCGCGCAGCCGCCGCTGGTAGAGCGTGTACGCCTCGGCCAGCGCCCGCTCGTTGGGGCCCTTGGCCCGGCCGGCGAACCCCTCCGGGTCGACCAGCTCGTTCTTCAGGTTGGAGACCTGGGCGGCCAGACCGCGCGCCGGGTAGCGCTTCGGGTCCAGGTCCAGCTCGCGGGCGACCATCTGCATGAGCCGGCGGGAGTCGTCCGCGTCGTAGATCGAGAAGGTGGACTTGAGGCCGGCGTGCTCGTGCTCGGCCCGCAGGATCCGGACGCAGGCCGAGTGGAAGGTCGACACCCACATCAACCGGGCACGCGGACCGACCAGGGCGGCCACCCGCTCCTTCATCTCGCCGGCGGCCTTGTTGGTGAAGGTGATCGCGATGATCTCGCCGGGGTGCACGTCCCGCGCGGCGAGCAGGTAGGCGATCCGGTTGGTCAGCACCCGGGTCTTGCCGGAGCCCGCGCCGGCAACGATGAGCAGCGGGGAGCCGGCGTGGGTGACCGCGTCCCGCTGGGGACCGTTCAGGCCGGCGAGGAGTGCCTGCGGGTCCGGCCGGGCCCCGGGCCGGTGCGGCGGGGTCGGCCGGGGCTCCGGCGCGGGCGGGGACGCGGGGATGTCGAAGAGAGGATGCATCGCACGGCGAGTCTATGCCGACGGCCGGACACTTCCCGCCCACGCGGCCCCGACGAGACGAAGGCGTCACGTCCCACCTGTTGGCGGGTTTCCTTGCGCGCCCGCCCCGCGGGTCGGCATACTCGACGGCGTGTTCGGTCAGCGCTTCTACTTTTACTACGGCACCGGGAGTCCGGCAGCCGTGGGTCGCGCCTGATCACAGACCTACGAAAAGCCCCGGGCTCCTGGAGCCCGGGGCTTTTCCGTCCCGGGATCCGGGTACCGGGCCCGAGACCCCGAGGGGTACGACGATGATGACTGACGTGGTGGAGTCCAGCGGCGGCCCGGCGCGGCACGACGGGCCCGCTGGCGGTGACCCGACCGGGGCCGCGGCGGCCCGGACCGGCACCGGCGACTCGGCGGCGGCCGAACGGATCAGCGGGATCCGGGAGCGGATCGACGAGATCGACCGCACGATCATCGCGCTCTGGCAGGAGCGGGCCGCGCTGTCCCAGGAGGTCGGCGCCACCCGGATGGCCTCCGGCGGCACCCGGCTGGTGCTCTCCCGCGAGCGGGAGATCCTGGAGCGGTTCCGCCAGGCGCTCGGCGCGGACGGCACCCAGCTCGCGCTCCTGCTGCTGCGCGCCGGCCGCGGACCACTGTGAGCCGTGCCGGCAGCGCGGGACCCGGACGCCGCCGAGCCCGGATACGACGGACCGCCTGCCGGCGTCGGGTGACGCCGGCAGGCGGTCCGGGGTGGATCAGGCCACCTCGTGGGTGGCGACGATCTCCCGCTTCTCCGCGAAGTGGCAGGCGCTCGGGTGGTCCGAGCCCGGCCGGATCTGGAGCAGCGGCACCTCCTGGGCGCAGACGTCCTGCGCCTTCCAGCACCGGGTACGGAACCGGCAGCCCGAGGGCGGGCTGACCGGCGAGGGGACGTCACCCTGGAGCCGGATGATCGCCTTGCTCTCCCGCACGGTCGGGTCCGGCACCGGCACCGCCGACAGCAGCGCCTGGGTGTACGGGTGGGTCGGCCGCTCGTAGATCTCGTCCTCGGTGCCGACCTCCACCATCTTGCCCAGGTACATCACGGCGACCCGGTCGGAGAGGTGACGCACGACCGACAGGTCGTGGGCGATGAAGACGTACGAGAGGCCGAACTCGGCCTGGAGCTTCTCCAGCAGGTTCATCACCTGCGCCTGGATCGACACGTCCAGGGCCGACACCGGCTCGTCGCAGACGATGACCTCGGGCCGCAGGGCCAGCGCCCGGGCGATGCCGATGCGCTGCCGCTGGCCGCCGGAGAACTGGTGCGGGTACCGGTTGATGTGCTCCGGGTTGAGGCCGACCAGGTCGAGCAGCTCCTTGACCTTGTCCCGGCGGGACCGCCTCGGGGCCACCTCGGGGTGGATCTCGAACGGCTCGCCGATCAGGTCACCGACCGTCATGCGCGGGTTCAGCGAGGTGTACGGGTCCTGCATCACCAGCTGGATCTGCCGGCGCAGGCGCCGCAGCGCGCCGCCGGAGAGCTTGGAGATGTCCTGGCCCTTGTAGAGCACCTGGCCGGCGGTCGGCTTCTCCAGGTTCATCAGCACCCGGGCCAGCGTCGACTTGCCACAGCCGGACTCGCCGACCACGCCGAGGGTCTCGCCGGCCTTCAGTTCGAAGGAGACGCCGTCGACCGCCTTGACGTGACCGATGGTCTTCTTGAACACCACACCCCGGGTCACGGGGTAGTGCTTGACCAGGTCACGGACCTCGATGATGTTCTCAGTCACGGTTCACGAGCTCCTCGGCGAAGTGGCAGGCGCTGGCCCGGCCGCGGCCCAACTGCAGCAGCGGGGGCACCTTCTCCCGGCACACCGGCTGCGCCATGGGGCAGCGCGGGTTGAAGGCGCAGCCCGGCGGGATGTTCATCAGGTTCGGCGGGAGGCCCTTGATGGTGCGGAGCTCCTGCCCCTTCTCGTCCATCCGCGGGATCGAGTTGAGCAGGCCGAGGGTGTACGGGTGCGCCGGCTTGGCGTACAGGTCGTACACGTCGGCTTCCTCGACGATCCGGCCGGCGTACATGACCGCGATCCGGTCCGCGACGTCGGCGACCACGCCGAGGTCGTGGGTGATCAGGATCATGCCCATCTGCCGTTCCCGCTGGAGCTCCCCGAGCAGGTCCATGATCTGGGCCTGCACGGTCACGTCCAGCGCGGTGGTCGGCTCGTCGGCGATCAGCACCTCGGGGTCGAGCGCCAGCGACATGGCGATCATGGCGCGCTGCCGCATTCCACCCGAGAACTGGTGCGGGTAGTTGCTGTACCGGCCCTTGGCGTTCGGGATCTTGACCTGGTCGAGCATCTCGATCGCGCGCTTCTTGGCGTCCGAGCGGCTCATGCCGCGCCGGATGCGGAACTGCTCGGCGATCTGGAAGCCGACGGTGAAAACCGGGTTGAGGGCGGAGAGCGAGTCCTGGAAGATCATCGCAATGCCTTCACCACGGATCCGGCGCCGCTGCTCGGGGGACATCTTGAGCATGTCCTTGCCGTGGAAGCGGACCTGGCCCCCGGTGACGAAGCCGGGCGGGGTGTCGAGGATGCCCATGATGGTCTGCGCGGTGACGCTCTTGCCGGAGCCGGACTCGCCGAGCACGGCGAGGGTCTCTCCCGCGTCGACGTGGTACGTCACCCCGTTGATGACCTTGGCGACACCGTCCCGGGTGCGGAACTCCACCCGCAGGCCGTCGACCTCGAGCAGGCGGCCCGAGGGGCGGCCGGATCCGTCGGCGCCCGGCGCGGACTGCTCGGACACGAGAATGTCGGACAACTCAGTTCCCCTATCGGAGCTTCGGGTCGAGGGCCTCGCGGACCGCCTCGCCGAGCATCACGAAGCTCAACACGGCGATGACGAGGAACGCGGAGGGGAAGAACAGCAGGAACGGCGAGACCCGGATGTAGTTCTGCGCCTCGCTGATCATGATGCCCCAGGAGACCACCGGGCTCTTCAGGCCGATGCCCAGGAAGGACAGCGTGGCCTCCGCGCCGATGAACGAGCCGACCATGATCGTGCCGTACACCAGCAGCGGCGCCAGGCAGTTCGGCAGCAGGTGCTTGAGGATGATCCGGCCGGTGCCGGCGCCCAGCGCACGGGCCGCCACGATGTAGTCGGCCTCCTTGGTGGCGAGCACCGAGGAACGCATGAGCCGCATCACGACCGGCCAGCTCAGCACGGTCAGGGACATGATGACCAGCCCCATGATCGTCCACTCACCGTTGTCGGTGCCCGAGCCGTTGAACGTGGTCAGGATGACGATCGAGCCGAGCACGAACGGCAGGCCGAAGAAGATGTCCGCGATCCGGGACAGGACCGCGTCCACCCAGCCACCGCGGTAGCCGGCGATGATGCCCATCGCGCCACCGAACAGCAGGGTGCCGATGGTCGACAGCAGTGCCACCACGATCGAGGCGCGGGCGCCGTAGATCACCCGGGCGTACACGTCGCGGCCCTGCACGTCGTAGCCGAACCAGGCGTCGGCCGACGGCTCGGCCCGGCTGCGGGACAGCGCGCCGTTGACGGCGTCGCCGGAGGTGAACAGCGACGGGAACGCCGCCATCACCACGAAGAGCACGATGAACGAAGCGGAGATCCAGAACAGCGGCTTGCGGCGCAGGTCGCGCCAGGCGTCGCCGAGCAGGCCACGCGGCTTCTGCGACTTCTGCGCGCCCTCCGGGAGGCCGGCGTTGACGGGCGCACCGGAACCCGCCTCGGTCGGCATGGTCGCGGGCGGCGTCGAGACGATCGACGCGGTACTCGGGTCACTCATAGCGGATCCTCGGGTCCAGGGCGGCGTAGAGCAGGTCCACCAGCAGGTTCATCACGAGATAGACGACCACCAGCACCACCACGATGCCGACAACGGTAGCGCTTTCCTTGGTGACGATCGCCCGGAGCACCTGGCGGCCGATGCCGTTGATGCCGAAGATGCCCTCGGTGATGATCGCGCCGCCCATCAGGGCGCCGAGGTCGGTGCCGAGCAGGGTGACGACCGGGATGAGCGAGTTGCGCAGCAGGTGCACGCCGACGACCCGGCGCATGGGGAGGCCCTTGGCGATGGCGGTGCGGACGTAGTCGGCCCGCCGGTTCTCGGCGATGCTGGTCCGCGCCACCCGGGCGATGTACGCCATCGAGGCGCTACCGAGCACGAAGCCCGGGACGATCAGCTCGCTGAACCGCATCTCGTTGGAAACGGTGGGGGTGATGATGCCCCACTTGACGCCGAGGAGCCACTGGAGCACGAAGCCGATGACGAAGACCGGCAGCGCGATCAGGAACAGGGTGGAGATCAGGACCAGGTTGTCCAGGAAGCCGTTGCGCCGGAGACCGGTCAGGACGCCCGCGCCGAGGCCGATGATGGCCTCGATGGCGAGCGCGACCACCGCCAGCTTCAGGGTGTTCGGGTACGACGTGGCGATGATGTCGCTGATCTCGCGACCGCCGAACGTGATACCGAAGTCACCCTGGAGAAGGTTCTTCATGTAACTGGCGTACTGCACCCAGATCGAATCGTCGAGATGGTACTTCTCGGTCATCATGGCCCGGTAGTTCGGCGGGCAACCGCGGTCGCCGCACTTGCCGGCGAAGGGGTCGCCGGGCACCGACCAGACGAGCCAGTAGATCAGGAACGTCGTGCCGATGAAGACCGGTACGAGTTGCAGCAGCCGCCTCAAGAGATAACGGCCCATGGGGTGGTCCTCCAGACAGGGGGGCGCGTCGGACTGCCGACACGGGTGGTGACGACAACGTACGAGGGGTTTGTTGTACACCCCCTCGCGGAACGGCCCCGGGTCGGGCTCACCGGTAGGCGAGCCCGACCCGGGGTCAGACCGTTCGGATCAGAGCTCGACCGAGGTGATGTCGAGCTCACCAACGTTGGTCAGCTCAATCTTCTTGATCTTCTCCGAGTGGCCGGACTGCTGGCCACCGAAGTAGATCGGCATCGTCGGGACGTCCTGGTCGATCAGCTTGACGGCCTCGGCGAACTTCTTGTGGGCCTCCTCGAGGCTGGGGGCCGCGGAGGCCTCCTTGGCGAGGGCGTCCACCTGCGGGTTGCTGTACTTGCCGTCGTTCGAGGAACCGCCGGTCACGTAGAGCGGGTTGATCCAGTTCTCCACGTCCGGGTAGTCCTGCTGCCAACCGGCCCGGTAGGCACCGGTCATCTTGTAGTTGTTGATGTTCGCCCGGAAGACCGCGAAGGTCGGCACGCCGACGGCGACCGCGTCGATGCCCAGGTTGGTCTTGATCTGCTGGGCGACGGCCTCCATCCACTCCTTGTGGCTGGCGTCCGCGTTGTACGACAGGGTCAGCTTGCCCTGGAAGCCACCGGCCTCCTGGAGCAGCTGCTTGGCCTGGGTCGGGTCGAACTTGCAGGCGGTGCAGTTGCCCGGCTCGGCGCCCGGGGTCAGCGGGTTGGCCCAGCTGTCGGCCGGCTTGCGGTTACCGAAGAAGATCCGGTCGGTGATCTCCTGGCGGTTGATCGACAGCGAGATCGCCTTGCGCAGCTTCGCGTTCTGGAAGCGCTTGTCGTAGATCGGGAAGGCGATGATGCCGGTCGACGGGGTGGTCGACGCGATCGCCCGCTCGCCCAGGTCGCTCTTCCACTTGTCACCGGCCAGCGAGGAGACCGGGACCTGCTGCTGGAAGTCCAGGTTGCCGGCGAGCAGGTCGTTGTACGCCGCCGTGTCGTCCTGGTAGATCTTGACGGTGACGTCCTTGATCTTCATCTTGTCGCGCAGGCTGTAGTCGTCGAAGCGGGCGAGCTTGATCTCGACGTCGTCCTGCCAGGAGACGAGCTTGACCGGGCCGTTACCGATCGGCTTCTTGCCGAACTCCGCCGGGGTGGTGGAGAAGAAGGCGTCCGGCAGCGGCATGAAGGCGCTGTAGCCGAGCTTGGTCGGGAACACGGAGGTCGGCGCGGAGAGCGTGACCTCGAAGTTCCAGTCGTCGATGACCTTGAGGCCGGACAGCTCCTTGGCCTTCGGCTCCGGGGCCTTCTTCGGGCCGTCCGGGCCGTCCGGGTCCTCGGTGAAGGTGTCGCCGAAGCCCTGGATGTCCGCGAAGAACGAGGCGTTCTGCGCGCCGTTCGGGCCGTACGCCGCCCAGTTCCAGGCCTTGACGAAGCTCTCGGCCTTGACGGTGGTGCCGTCGTGGAACTTGGTGTTCTGCTTGATCTTGATCTTGAAGACCTTGGAGTCGCTCGTTTCGATCGACTCGGCCAGCAGGTTCCGCGGCGCCCCACCGTTGTTGGGGTACTCGACCAGGCCACTCCACACCCAGTCAATGATCTTGCCGCCACCGGTCTCGGTGGTGTTCGCCGGAACCAGGGGGTTCTCCGGCTGGGTGCCGTCGATGACGATCGCGCCGTCCTTGCTGGCGCTGGCGTTGCCACCGTCGTCGTTGCCGCTGGAGCAGCCGGACGCGACGAGCGCGAATGCCGCGCCCACCGCGAGCGCGCCGCTCGCCCGCTTCGAGACTCTCATTCCGAGGGGCCTCCTCTTTCTAACCTGGTTCCGTCGTGAGTTTCACGCACGTTTGGGGGGTGACACCACCGACGGCCCGAACCACAGGTCGCCGGCTTACCGCAGAGGAAATCGGGACACCCCAGGGGTACCGATCCGCCGGGCGCCACACCCTTTGACGAAGGCACCGCGCAGGCTCGACGGCCACGCGCCGGCGCGTGGAGGCGGCGTCACGTGGTCGGCGGGCCCGACGGGGTGCCTCACACCGGGGGGTGAGGTGCTGCCACTGTGACACTCACCAGCCCTTTGCGTGAAGGTGCCGTTATCAAGCCGTTAGTTGGTCGCCACGTTGCCGATACTTGAGAAAAGATCATGAAACACGTGGATCGGACGGCTCTGAACAGGTAAGACACGGCCACACGGGGCGAGACCACCCGCGTAGGCTCGGCGTCGTGAGCTTCCCCGCGTCCGCTCCGGTGCTGCCCGACGTCCGCCGGGCCCTCGCAGTTTTTGCCCATCCGGATGATGTCGACTTCGGCTGTGCGGGCACCATAGCCGGCTGGGTGGATGAGGGTATCGAGGTGGCCTACCTCATCGCCACCCGGGGGGACTCCGGCGGCTTCGACGACACACCGCGCGAGGAGATGCCGGCCCGGCGCGAGGCGGAACAGCGGGCCGCGGCCGCCGCGGTGGGCGTGCGCCGGGTCGACTTCCTCGACGGCCACACCGACGGCGTCATCACCCCCAGCCTGGCGCTGCGGCGGCAGATCAGCGCCGCGATCCGCCGGTTCCGGCCGGACCGGGTGCTGACCAGCTCGCCGCTGCGGCGCTGGGAGCACCTGGCCGGCCCGAGCCACCCCGACCACCTGGCCGTCGGCGAGGCCGCCACCTGCGCCGTCTACCCCGACTCGCGCAACCCCTTCGCCTTCCCCGAGCTGCTCGACGAAGGGCTGGAACCGTGGGTGGTCCGCGAGATCTGGTACGCGGGCGGGCCCGGCCCGGACCACGTCGTCGACGTGACCGACCAGGTCGACCGCAAGATCGCGGCGATGGAGGCGCACCGGTCGCAGACCGCCCACCTGGACGTGCCGACCTGGGTCCGGGACCGGCTCACCACGATGGCCGACAACGCCGGCCTCCCGCCCGGCCGGCTGGCCGAGGCGTTCACCGTGCTGCGCACCGAGTGACGCCCCGGGCCTGCGCGGTCAGACGAGCCGGCGGTCGGCGGCCCAGCGGGACAGCTCGTACCGGTTGGACATCTGGAGCTTGCGCAGCACGTTGGAGACGTGCGTCTCGACCGTCTTGATCGAGATGTACAGCTCCCGCGCGATCTCCTTGTACGCGTACCCCCGGGCGAGCAGCCGGAGGACCTCGCGCTCCCGGTTGGTGAGCTGGTCCAGCTCGGGGTCGGCCACCGGCGCGTCCGGCCGGGACGCGAATGCGTCCAGCACGAAGCCGGCCAGCCGCGGGCTGAACACCGCGTCCCCGTCGGCCACCCGCCGGATCGCGTCGGTCAGCTCGTCCGGCGAGATGGTCTTCGTGACGTAGCCCCGGGCGCCCGCCCGGATCAACCCGATCACGTCCTCGGCGGCGTCGGACACGCTCAGCGCCAGGAACCGCACCTGCGGGTGGGTACGCCGCATCGCCTCCAGCACCGCCCGGCCGCCACCGTCGGGCATGTGCACGTCGAGCAGCACCACGTCCGGCTGGGTCGCCGCGATCCGGCTGACCGCCTCCGCCACCGTGCTCGCCTCGCCCACCACCTCGACGTGCTCGCCCAGCTCGGCGCGGACGCCGGCCCGGAACATCGCGTGGTCGTCGACGAGGAACACCCGCAACCGCCCCTCCCGGGGCGCCGCGCCCTCGACCGGTTCCTGCTCGACCATGATCATCTGTCCCTTTCCGCAGTGGAGCCGGAGCCGCTGATCGGCAGGATCAGCCGGACCTCGGTCCCCTCCCCCGGCTCGGACCGGATCTCCGCCCGGCCACCGTGCCGCTTCATCCGTCCGATGATCGAACCTCGGACGCCGTGCCGGTGATCCTCCACGGTATCCGGGTCGAAGCCCTTGCCCCGGTCCCGCACGAAGGCGCTCACCTGCTCCGGCTCCACCTCGGCGTACAGCGAGACGGTCCGTACCTCGGCGTGCCGGGCCGCGTTCACCAGCGCCTCCCGGGCCGCGGCGACCAGCGCCCCGACCCGCTCGTCGGTCTCCCGATCACCGACCACCACCGTCTCCACGGTGATGGCGAAGGTGTCCTCCACCTCGGCGGCGGCCTGCTCCAGCGCGGCCGCGAAGCGCTCGGTCGGCGAGGCGGTCGGCTTGTAGAGCCAGTTCCGCAGCGACCGCTCCTGGCCCCGGGCCAGCCGCTGCACCGTCTTGACGTCGCTGGCGTTGCGCTGGATCAGGGCCAGGGTGTGCAGCACCTGGTCGTGCACCATGGCGGCCAGCTCGGCCCGCTCCTGCTCACGGATCCGGCCCTCGCGCTCCGAGCGGAGCTGGTTCCACGTGCGCCAGAGCACCGGGCCGGTCACCACGCCCACCCCGGCCAGCCCGACCAGGGCGAAGATGATGCCGTTGAGCACGGCGTCGAAGTTCTGTGCCGGCGAGTAGACCGCCGCCACGCCGATGATGCCGACCGCGACGAGCACCCCGCCGCCGATGAAGCGGAGCACGAACGAGCGCCGGTCGCTCTCCTCCACCACCGCGCCCAGCCAGGGCACCGCCATGGAGCCGCCCCACTGCCGGCGGCGCTCCGGCGCGGACTGGTGCCAGATCACCCCGGCGCCGACCGCGATGATGGCGACCAGCCAGCCGGCGGTGCCGGCCGCGCCGACCGAGTCGAAGGCGACGACCTGGAGCAGCAGCACGCCCAGCCCGATCGCCACGAAGGGCAGCAGCTGGGCGAGGTCGCGGCGGGGCGGGACGGCGGTGTCGCCGGGCCGCGGCGGGACCACCGCCCAGAAGGCGGCGTAGAGCAGCAGCCCGAGACCGCTCAGCCCGAGCAGCACCATGAAGGCCACCCGGACCCGGAGCACCGAGATGCCCAGGTGTTCGGCGAGGCCGGCGGCCACGCCCGCGGCCAGCCGGTGCTCGGTGGCCCGGTAGAGGCGCGGGGGGTGCGGAGTCACGGTGCTGCTGATCGGAGGCTCCCGGGTCGGGGACGGCATGCCGGCGGCGGCCGACGTCCCGATCGTCACACGCCCGGACCGCCCCGGACCACGGGGACGCCCCGGACATTCGCCGCCCCGGGATCTCAGGGTGGGGTCAGGGTCGGGTCCTGAGGTCGCTCGGGCGGCCGGGGCAGCAGGATCGGAGGCATGACCGAGGACGCTGCCCGTCCGCCCCGCCCCGGGGCGGCAGCACAGGACGGGCCACCGCCATCCCCGCCGGGGCCGGCGCCCACCGCCGCCGACGCCACGGCGCCCCCACCGGCCGGCTTCACCCCGCCGCCGGGCGCGCCGCCCACCGGCGACGCGCCGTTCGCCGACCCGCCACCCGCCGGGTACGCCCCGCCGCCCGGCGGCGCCGGGTTCACCTCCCGGTACGGGCTGGTCCGCCCCAGGGAGGGCCGCTACCTGGCCGGCGTCTGCGCGGCGATCGGCCGGGCCACCAACACCGACCCGGTGCTGTGGCGCGTCCTTCTGGCGGTGCTGGGTTTCTTCGGCGGCATCGGCATCCTGGTCTACGTCACCGCGTGGCTGATCATCCCCGGTGAGGGGGACACCGCCTCGCCCGTGGAGTCGATGCTCGGCCGGGGCCGGTCCAGCATGTCCCCGATCACCGTGATCGTGCTGAGCATCGTGGTCGCGGTCGGCTTCGGCTACGTCGTCACCAACGGGTTCCGGGCGATCCTGCTCGGCGCGGTGATCCTGATCGGCGGTGCGCTGCTGCTCAACCGCGACCAGCGCGGCCCGGCGGCCCGAATGGCGGCGCCCGGCGCGCCTCCCGGCCCGCCACCGGGTCCGGTGCCGCCGGTGGCCTGGCCGGCGCC
>NZ_MUYZ01000072.1:0-24760 GCF_003013775.1 Micromonospora sp. MH33 | reverse complement strand
GTGAGCAGTTCGAGCCGGGCCGCCCCGGCCGCGGTGGCCCGGACCGCGTGCGCGGCGGCCCGCCAGAGCGGCCAGAGCACCGCCGGCAGCGAGATCTGGAGCACCGACAGGTAGCGGGAGTTGCCCAGCGGATCGGTCGCGGCGAGCGGGCTGCGCACGTACGCCAGCAGGGTCAGCGCCGCCCCGGCGAGCAGGGCGAGGACCGCCACGGCCCGGGTCCGCGCGGCGGGCTCCGTGGCCCGGCGGAACGCGACCAGCCCGAGCCCGGCGGCGGCCACCAGCAGCACCGGGTAGAGCAGCCCGAACCACTGCGCCCAGCGGGCGCAGCCGTCCATCGGGCAGAGCCCGGAGGCCAGCGGCACCCCCTCCAGCAGGCCGCCGTGCAGCCGCTCGGCCACCGACGGCGTCGCGCCGTCCTTGGTGCTGATCGCCCGGAACACCGACAGCGAGTCCTGCCCCTCCGGCGCGACCAGGTTGTCCTTCACCATCGGCGCGACCCCGAGCACGAAGCCCACCGCCAGCAGCACCCCCGGCCAGCCCACCAGGTCCCGGGGCGCCGCCCAGAGCAGCAGCAACCCGGCCACCGCCAGGTAGGGCACGATCAGCCAGTCCGACCAGAGCGCCACCCCGGCCAGCAGCCCGAACAGGCCGGTGGCCAGCCAGCGGTGCCGGACCCGGCGCTCGCCGAGGGTGACCGCGATCAGGACCATCGCCAGCACCGCCGGTTTCACCTCCGGCCGGCCGCCGACCGCGGTGAGCTGGTCGCGGACCACCCGCTCGGAGCCGAGCGCCAGCAGGCCCACCACGAAGGTGGCCAGCCAGGGGGAGAAGAGCCGGCGGGTCAACCGGTACGCCAGCCACAGGAAGACCGCGTAGAGCGCCAGCAGCGGCAGCCGCAGCAGCGGCCAGCTCGCCCCGGCCCAGCCCACCAGCGGGGCCGCCAGGTAGGACTCCAGCATGCCCATGTAGCGCTGGCCGTAGAGGAAGACCGGCCGCTCGTGCCCGGTGGCGATGTGCAGGGCCGCCAGGCCGAAGGTCGCCTCGTCGCTGTTCGAGGTGGGCAGGGTGAGCAGCGTCAGCACCAGCCGGTAGCCGACCCCGGCCGCGCCGAGCAGCATCGCCACCAGCGCCGGCCGGTCCAGCGCCGGACGCCATCGTTCCGGGTCCCGCTCTGGTCTCGACACGACCAACGCCCCCGTCGTCGCCCCGACCGCAGTCTGTCACGCCGGGCGCCGGGCGGCGGGGTGGATCGGCGCAGACCACTCGCATGGCCGGCCCGCGCGGGTTGTGGCAGGGTGACAGCGTGCCACCCACACCACCGGACCAACTGGCCGTGCCGCAACTGCACCGGGCCGCCCGCATCGAGGACGCCCTGCACGGCCTGGTGGAGCGCCGGCTGCGGCGCACCGGGTGGCAGGCCAACATCATCGCGTACGCGGGGTACGGCGCTCCCGGTTGGGCGCGGGTGCTCTGCCGGGTGCTGCTGGGGCGCCCCGACACCCGCCAGCGCGGCCGGCTGGAGAAGGTCCGGGGCTGGCGCAGCTTCACCACCCTGCCCGCGAAATACGCCAAGGTCACCATCGAGGCGGGCGGCGTGAGCCAGGAGGCGACCGCGGACCGCAGCGGCTTCGTCGACACCGTCATCAAGGCCGACTTCACCCCGGGCTGGGGCTGCGTACGCCTGAGCGTGGCCGACGCCGAGCCGGTGGAGGCGCTGGTCCGCATCCTCGACCCGGAGGTCCGGTTCGGCATCCTCTCCGACATCGACGACACGGTCATGGTGACCGCGCTGCCCCGGCCGCTGCTCGCCGCCTGGAACACCTTCGTCCTCGACGAGCACGCCCGGGCTGCCGTCCCCGGCATGGCGGTGCTGTACGAGCGCCTGGTCACCGCCCACCCCGGAGCGCCGGTCTTCTACCTCTCCACCGGCGCCTGGAACGTCGCGCCGACGCTGACCCGGTTCCTCTCCCGGCACCTCTACCCGGCCGGTCCGCTGCTGCTCACCGACTGGGGGCCGACCGCCGACCGGTGGTTCCGCAGCGGCCGGGAGCACAAGCGGGCCACCCTGGCCCGGCTGGCCCGGGAGTTCCCCGACGTCCGCTGGCTGCTCATCGGCGACGACGGGCAGCACGACCAGGAGATCTACCGGGAATTCGCCGTCGCCCACCCGGACAACGTGGCCGGGGTGGCGATCCGCCGCCTCTCGCCCACCCAGTCGGTGCTCGCCGGCAGCCTGCCCACCCCGCCGGGCCGCCCCTCCGCCGGCCCGGTGGGCCAGAAGTGGCTGGCCGCCCCCGACGGCGCCGGCCTCTGGAAACTCCTCCGCGAAGCCGGCCTGGTCTGAGCCCCCGGCCCCGCTCGGTCAGGCGGGGCGGAGCCAGAGGACGGCGAGGGGCGGGACGCGCAGCGCCGCCGACGCCGGCATGCCGTGCCAGGGCACGCTCTCGGCGTGCACCGTGCCGAGGTTGCCCACCCCGGAGCCGCCGTAGTGGTGGGCGTCGGTGTTGAGCAGTTCGGTCCAGGCGCCGCCGGCGGGCAGGCCGATCCGGTAGCCCTCCAGCGGCAGCGCGGAGAAGTTGGCCACGCAGACCAGGGTCTGGCCGTCGGGGGCGATCCGGATGAACGAGACGGTGTTGTTGGCGACGTCGTCCCCGGCGATCCAGCGGAAGCCGGCGGGGTCGGTGTCCTGCGTCCAGAGCGCCGGGGTGGCCCGGTAGGCCCGGTTCAGGTCGCCGACCAGCCGCTGCACCCCGGCGCGCGCCGGGTCGTGCAACAGGTACCAGTCGAGGCCGCGTTCCTCGCTCCACTCGCGGTCGTCGGCGAGTTCGCAGCCCATGAAGAGCAGCTGCTTGCCCGGGTGCGCCCACATGTACGCCAGCAGCGCCCGGACGTTGGCCAGCCGCTGCCAGGTGTCGCCCGGCATCTTGCCGACCAGCGAGCCCTTGCCGTGCACCACCTCGTCGTGGCTGATCGGCAGCACGTAGTTCTCGCTCCAGGCGTACGCCAGGGAGAAGGTGAGCTGATGGTGGTGGTGCTGCCGGTAGATCGGGTCCTTGGAGGTGTAGAGCAGGGTGTCGTGCATCCAGCCCATGTTCCACTTGAAGCCGAAGCCCAGCCCGCCCTCGGCAGTGGGGCGGGTGACGCCCGGCCAGGCGGTGGACTCCTCGGCGATCATCACCACCCCGGCGTGGTGCTTGTAGACGGTGGCGTTGACCTCCTGGAGGAACGCGATGGCCTCCAGGTTCTCCCGGCCGCCGTGCACGTTGGGCGCCCACTGGCCCTCCTGGCGGGAGTAGTCCAGGTAGAGCATCGAGGCGACCGCGTCGACCCGCAGCCCGTCGACGTGGAACTCGTCCAGCCAGTAGAGGGCGTTGGCGACCAGGAAGTTGCGCACCTCGCGGCGGCCGAAGTCGAAGACGTACGTGCCCCAGTCGGGGTGCTCGCCGCGGCGCGGGTCGGGGTGCTCGTAGAGCGGGGTGCCGTCGAAGCGGGCGAGGGCCCACTCGTCCTTGGGGAAGTGCGCCGGCACCCAGTCGAGGATCACGCCGATGCCGGCCTGGTGCAGCCGGTCGACCAGGTGGCGGAACTCGTCGGGGTCGCCGAACCGGGCGGTGGGGGCGTAGTAGCCGGTGACCTGGTAGCCCCAGGAGCCGCCGAACGGGTGCTCCATCACGGGCAGGAACTCCACGTGGGTGAAGCCCAGCTCGGTGGCGTACGCGGTGAGCTGCTCGGCCAGCTCTCGGTAGCCGAGGCCGGGGCGCCAGGAGCCGAGGTGCACCTCGTACACGCTCATCGGCTCCTGGTGCGGCTGCCGCCGCGCGCGCCGGGCGAGCCAGTCGGCGTCGCCCCAGGCGTACCGGGAGTGGTGCACCACGGAGGCGGTGGCGGGCGGCACCTCGGCGCGGGCCGCGAGGGGGTCGGCCTTGTCCCGCCAGTGCCCGTCGGAGCCGAGGACCCGGTACTTGTACCGGCTGCCGACCGACGCGCCGGGCACGAAGATCTCCCACACCCCGCTCGAACCGAGCGATCGCATCGGCCAGCCGTCGTCCGGCCCCCAGCCGGTGAAGTCGCCGACCACCCGCACCCCGCGGGCGTTGGGCGCCCAGACGGTGAACGCCACGCCCTCGTCGAACACCCGGGCGCCGAGCGCCTCCCAGAGCCGCTCGTGCCGGCCCTCGCCGATCAGGTGCAGGTCCAGCTCGCCGAGGGTGGGCGGGTAGCGGTAGGGGTCGTCGTGCACCGCGCCGTCCACCTCGACCCGGTAGTCGAGCACCTCGCCGGGCAGCACGGCCTCGAAGACCCCCACGTCGTGCACCCGCTTCATGGGGTGCCGCTCGTCGCCGGCGAGCACGGCCACGTCGGCCGCGCCCCGGCGCAGGGTCCGGATGGTGGTGCGCCCGTCGGCGGGGTGCGCGCCGAGCGTGGCGTGCGGGTCGTGCGCCTCGCCGGCGATCAGCTGGTCCATCGTGCGTCGTCCTTCGCGGCCGGTGCGGTCGGGGCGGTGCCGCCGGAGAGGTCGGCGGGTACGTCTGCGACGGTCAGGTCGGGCGCCGCCGGGGCCGGCGGCGCGGCCTCGGGCTCGGCCGGCGGCGCCGGCCGCCGCACCGTGAGCACGTGCGCGGGTTGCAGGTACGGGTCGAGCCGCACCGCGTTGCGCTGCCCCCAGTCGTAGTCGGCGCCGGTCAGCTCGTCGTGCACGGTGAACCGCTCGTGCCAGTCGAAGCCGAGGGCCGGCATGTCCAGGGTCGTGTTGCCCCACTGCACGGCCCGGGAGTCGAACGAGCAGACCACGATCACCGTGTTGCCGGTGTCCGGGTCGTGCTTGGACCAGCAGAGCAGCGCCGGGTTGTCGATGTCGTGGAAGCGCAGGTTGCGCAGCCGGTGCAGGGCGGGGTTGTCCCGGCGGACCCGGTTGAGGGTGGCGATGAACGGGGCGAGCGAGCGGCCCTGCTCCTGCGCGCCCGCCCAGTCCCGGGGGCGCAGCTCGTACTTCTCGTTGTCCAGGTACTCCTCGGCGCCGGGGCGGGCGACGTGCTCGAAGAGCTCGTAGCCGGCGTACATGCCCCAGGAGGGGGAGAGCAGCGCGGCCAGCACCGCCCGGATCTTGAACATCGGTGGGCCGCCGTGCTGGAGCGAGGAGTGCAGGATGTCCGGCGTGTTGGGCCAGAAGTTGGGCCGCATGTAGTCGGCCGCCGCGACCAGCTCGGCGCAGTACTCCCGCATCTCCGCGGCGGACGTGCGCCAGGTGAAGTAGGTGTACGACTGGGTGAAGCCGATCTTCCCGAGGCCGTGCATGATCGCCGGGCGGGTGAACGCCTCGGCGAGGAAGAGCACGTCCGGGTCGACCTTCTTGACCTCCCAGATCAGCCAGTGCCAGAAGTCGAACGGCTTGGTGTGCGGGTTGTCGACCCGGAAGATCCGGATGCCCTCGCCGACCCAGTGCAGCACCACCCGCAGGATCTCCGCCCGGATGCCCTCCGGGTCGTTGTCGAAGTTCAGCGGGTAGATGTCCTGGTACTTCTTCGGCGGGTTCTCCGCGTACGCGATGCTGCCGTCGGCCCGGGTGGTGAACCACTCCGGGTGCTCGGTCACCCAGGGGTGGTCCGGGGCGCACTGCAACGCCAGGTCCATCGCCACCTCCAGGCCCTGCTCGGCGGCGGCGGCGATGAAGTCGCGGAAGTCCTCCGGCGTACCCAGGTCGGGGTGGATGGCGTCGTGGCCGCCCTCGGCGGCGCCGATCGCCCACGGCGAGCCGACATCGTCCGGCCCGGCGGTGAGCGCGTTGTTCGGGCCCTTGCGGTTGACCCGGCCGATCGGGTGGATCGGCGGCAGGTAGAGCACGTCGAAGCCCATGGCGGCGACGCCGGGCAGCCGGTCCAGGGCGGTGACGAAGGTGCCGGAGCGGGCCGGCGCGTCGACGGTGGCCGGGATCGCGCCCTCGGAGCGGGGGAAGAACTCGTACCAGGCGGAGAAGAGCGCCCGCGGCCGGTCGACCCAGAGGGTGTGCTCGTCGCCGGTGGTGACCAGCTCGCGGACCGGGTGGTCCCAGAGCAGCGGGGCCAGGTCGAGCGCCGGGCCGACCCGGCGGGGCAGTTCCTCGTCGTCGTCGCGCAGCACGGCCACCGCGGCCCGGACCCGCTCCCGGTCGGCCCTCGGCACGAGGTCGAGCGCGGCTTCCAGGACCCGGGCGCCTTCGGCCAGGTCGTTGGCCAGCTCGGCCGGGCCCTGGCCGGCGGCGAGCTTCTTGGTGACGGCGTTCTGCCAGGTCAGGTACGGATCCTGGAACGCCTCCACGGTGAACCGCCAGGCGCCGACCGCGTCGGGGCGGATGGTGGCGTGCCAGCGGTCCTGGCCCGGCTCGCCGGGGCGCATCCGGGTGAACGGGCGGGCGGCGCCGTCCGGGCCCAGCCAGACCACGTTGCAGCCGAGCGCGTCGTGGCCCTCGCGGTAGGCGCGGGCCGACACGGGCACGACCTCGCCGACCACCGCCTTGGCCGGGTGGCGACCGCAGGAGACGACGGGGGAGACGTCTTCGATCGGGAACCGTCCAGTCACCGGTTCAACCTACTGCGCGAGATCGCTTCGCGCTCGGGTCAGCCGGCCGCGCCCACCGACCGGTACACCTCCAGCGTCCGCTGCGCGATGGTGTCCCAGGAGAAATGTTCGACGGCCCGGCGGCGGCCGGCGAGACCGAACTCCTCCGTCCGCTTCGGGTCGGCCAGCAGGTCGTTGATCGTCGCCGCCAGGTCGGCCACGAAGCGCTCCGGGTCCAGCGGCCGGCCGCTGCCGTCGCCGGCCTGCTCGATCGGCACCAGCAGCCCGGTCTCGCCGTCGGCGACCACCTCGGGGATGCCGCCGGTGGCGGTGGCCACCACGGCGGTCTCGCAGGCCATGGCCTCCAGGTTGACGATGCCCATCGGCTCGTAGACCGACGGGCAGACGAAGATGGTGGCGTGGGTGAGCACCTGGATCACCTCGTGCTTGGGCAGCATCTCGGCGATCCAGATCACGCCCGAGCGGCCGGCCCGCAGCTCGGCGACCAGGCCCTCCACCTCGGCGGCGATCTCCGGCGTGTCCGGGGCGCCGGCCAGTAGCACGAGCTGGGTGTCGCCGGGCAGCTCCCGGGCCGCCCGCAGCAGGTACGGCAGGCCCTTCTGCCGGGTGATCCGGCCGACGTAGACCACGCTGGGACGGGCCGGGTCGATGCCGAGCCGGTCCACCACGTCGGTGCCGGGGTCCGGGGCGTACTGCGCGGTGTCGATGCCGTTGTAGACGACCCGCACCCGGTCGGGGTTGACCTCCGGGTACGCGGTCAGCACGTCCCGCCGCATCCCCTCGCTCACCGCGATGACCGTGTCGGCGGCCTCGAACGCGGTCCGCTCGCACCAGGAGGAGAGCGCGTAGCCGCCGCCGAGCTGCTCGGCCTTCCACGGGCGCAGCGGCTCCAGGCTGTGCGCGGTGACCACGTGCGGCACCCCGTGCAGCAGCTTCGCGGTGTGCCCGGCCAGGTTGGCGTACCAGGTGTGGCTGTGCACCACGTCGGTGCCGGCCGCGCCGGCGGCCATCTCCAGGTCGACGCCCATGGTGCGCAGCGCGGCGTTCGCGCCGGCCAGCGCCGCCGGCTCGGCGTACGCGGTGACGCCGGGCTCGTCGCGGGGCGCGCCGAAGCAGTGCACCCGCACGTCGGTGAGGCGGCGCAGCTCGCGCGCGAGGTACTCGACGTGCACCCCGGCGCCGCCGTAGACCTCCGGCGGGTACTCGCGGGTGAGCAGGTCGACACGCAGCCGGGCGGAATCGCTCATGACCGGCACCCTAGCGTGCTTTCCCCGGCCGCACCGGGTGCGGAAACGTGCCCGTACGAGTGGTGAAGTCGGGGCGGGATGGATAGCGTCTGAGCATGGCTGCCAAGGTGCTCGCGATCGTCCTGGCCGGCGGGGAGGGCAAGCGCCTGATGCCCCTCACCACCGACCGGGCGAAGCCGGCCGTCCCCTTCGGCGGGATGTACCGCATGGTCGACTTCGTCCTCTCCAACCTGGCCAACGCCGGATATCTCAAGATCGTCGTGCTCACCCAGTACAAGTCCCACTCGCTGGACCGCCACATCACGCAGACGTGGCGGATGTCGACGATGCTCGGCAACTACGTCACCCCGGTGCCGGCGCAGCAGCGCCGCGGCCCGTGGTGGTTCGCCGGCTCGGCCGACGCGATCTACCAGAGCTTCAACCTGATCAACGACGAGCAGCCGGACCACGTGATCGTCTTCGGCGCCGACCACATCTACCGGATGGACCCGCGGCAGATGGTGGAGGACCACATCGCCTCGGGCGCCGCGGTCACCGTGGCCGGCATCCGGCAGCCACTGTCGATGGCCGACCAGTTCGGCGTCATCGAGGTCGGTGAGGACGGCCGGCGGATCCGGGCGTTCCGCGAGAAGCCCACCGACGCCGTGGGGTTGCCCGACGCCCCCGACCAGATCTACGCCTCGATGGGCAACTACGTCTTCAGCACCAAGGCGCTCTGCGAGGCCGTCGAGCGCGACGCCGAGGACAAGACCAGCAAGCACGACATGGGCGGCAGCATCATCCCCATGCTGGTCGAGCGGGGCGAGGCCAACGTCTACGACTTCAAGGACAACGAGGTGCCGGGCAGCACCGACCGCGACCGCGGCTACTGGCGGGACGTGGGAACCCTCGACTCGTTCTACGACGCCCACATGGACCTCACCAACGTCCACCCGGTGTTCAACCTCTACAACTTCCACTGGCCGATCTACAGCAACCAGCCGCCGTACCCGCCGGCCAAGTTCGTGCACGCCTGGGGCGAGCGGGTCGGCCGCGCGGTCAGTTCGATGGTGTCGCCCGGGTCGGTGATCTCCGGCTCGCTGGTGGAGAACTCGATCGTGGCCCCGCGGGTGAAGGTGCACTCCTGGGCGCACGTGGACGGCGCGGTGCTCATGGAGGGCGTCGAGATCGGCCGGCACGCGGTCGTCCGCCGGGCCATCCTGGACAAGAACGTCTACGTTCCCGAGGGCGCCGAGATCGGCGTCGACCTGGAGAAGGACCGCCAGCGCTACACCGTCTCCGACAACGGCATCGTCGTCATCGGCAAGGGCCAGCGCGTCGAGCCCTGATCCACCCGCACACCGCAAGGAGGTTCCCACCGTGGCCCACCCCCGTGCCGGCCAGCCCGCCGAGCCCGCCGACCTGGTCGACGTGCCCCGGCTGGTCACCGCCTACTACGCCGGGCACCCTGATCCGGGCGACCCGGCGCAGCAGGTCTCCTTCGGCACGTCCGGACACCGCGGGTCGAGCCTGCGCAACGCCTTCAACGAGGACCACATCCTCGCCGTCACCCAGGCGCTCTGCGACTACCGGCGGGAGCGGGGCCTTTCCGGCCCGCTCTTCCTCGCCCGGGACACCCATGCGCTCTCCGCCCCGGCGGAGGCCAGCGCGCTGGAGGTGCTCGCCGCCAACGACGTCACCGTGCTGCTGGACAGCCGGGACGGCTACACGCCCACGCCCGCGCTGTCGCACGCCATCCTCACCCACAACCGGGGCCGCACCGCCGGGCTCGCCGACGGCATCGTGATCACCCCGTCGCACAACCCGCCCGACGACGGCGGCTTCAAGTACAACCCGACCCACGGCGGTCCCGCCGACAGCGACGTCACGAAGTGGATCCAGGACCGCGCGAACAGCATCCTCGCCGCCGGGCTCAAGGAGGTGAAGCGCATCCCGTACGCGCGGGCGCGCGCCGCCGACACCACCGGGGAGTACGACTTCCTCGCCCGGTACGTCGACGACCTGCCCGCCGCGCTGGACGTGGCCGCGATCCGGGACGCCGGGGTGCGCATCGGCGCCGACCCGATGGGCGGGGCGAGCGTGGCGTACTGGGGGGAGATCGCCGAGCGGCACCGCCTCGACCTCACGGTGATCAACCCGACGGTCGACCCGACCTGGCGGTTCATGACCCTGGACGGCGACGGCAAGATCCGGATGGACTGTTCGTCGCCGAACGCGATGGCCTCGCTGATCGCGGCCCGCGACCGGTTCGGGGTTTCCACCGGCAACGACGCCGACGCCGACCGGCACGGCATCGTCACGCCCGACGGCGGCCTCATGAACCCCAACCACTACCTGGCCGTGGCCATCGGCCACCTGTTCCGGACCCGGGAGCGGTGGGGGCCGGCGGCGGCGGTCGGCAAGACGCTGGTCTCCTCCTCGATGATCGATCGGGTGGCCGCCGACCTGGGCCGCCCGCTGCTGGAGGTGCCGGTCGGCTTCAAGTGGTTCGTGCCCGGCCTGCTCGACGGGGCGGTCGGCTTCGGCGGCGAGGAGAGCGCCGGCGCCTCCTTCCTGCGCCGCGACGGGAGCACCTGGACCACCGACAAGGACGGCATCCTGCTTTGCCTGCTCGCCTCGGAGATCATCGCCACCACCGGGAAGACCCCGAGCCAGCACTGGGCCGAGCTGGCCGAGCGCTTCGGCGCGCCCGCGTACGCCCGGATCGACGCCCCGGCCAGCCGGGAGGAGAAGGCGGTGCTGGCCAAGCTGTCGCCCGAGCAGGTGACCGCCACCGAGCTGGCCGGCGAGCCGATCACCGCGACGCTCACCACGGCGCCGGGCAACGGGGCGCCGATCGGCGGCCTCAAGGTGAGCACCGCGTCGGGCTGGTTCGCCGCCCGGCCGTCGGGCACCGAGGACGTCTACAAGATCTACGCCGAGTCGTTCCGGGGCCCGGACCACCTCGCCCGGATCCAGGACGAGGCGAAGGCGCTGGTCTCCGGGGTGCTCAAGCGGGCCTGACAGGATCCCGCACCGCGCACGCACAACCTCCCCCGCAGCCGTCTCGTTGCTCCGGGGGAGGTGCCGTGGCGTGCTCGTGCGTGGCGGCGGTGCGCGCCGGCGTCACGCCGCCGGCCCGAGGCGAGGGGACGGGCCATGACCCGCGTCATGACGGTGGTCGGCACCCGACCGGAGATCATCCGGCTGTCCCGGGTGATGGACCGGCTGGACCGCACGGTCGAGCACGTGCTCGTGCACACGGGGCAGAACTGGGACCCGACCCTCTCCGACATCTTCTTCACCGAGCTGCGGCTGCGCCGGCCGGACCGGTTCCTCGGCGTCGACACCGCCTCGCTGGGCCGGGTGCTGGGCGGGGTCCTGGTCGGCGTCGAGGAGGCCATCGCCGCGTACCGGCCGGACGCGCTGCTGGTGCTCGGCGACACCAACAGCTGCATCGCCGCGCTGATGGCCCGGCGGATGCGGGTGCCGGTCTACCACATGGAGGCCGGCAACCGGTGTTTCGACCTCAACGTGCCGGAGGAGACCAACCGCCGGCTCGTCGACCACGTGGCTGACTTCAACCTGGTCTACACCGAGCACGCCCGGCGCAACCTGCTCGCCGAGGGCCTGCACCCGCGGCGGATCCTGCACACCGGCTCGCCGATGCGGGAGGTGCTGGAGCACTACCGCGCCGACATCGACGGGTCCACGGTCCTCGACCGGCTGGAGCTGGCGCCGGGCGGGTACTTCGTGGTCAGCGCGCACCGGGAGGAGAACGTCGACCGGCCGGACCGGCTGCACCGCCTGCTCGACTGCCTGCGCGCCGTCCGCGACGAGTGGGGCCTGCCGTTGCTGGTCTCCACCCACCCCCGCACGCGGAAGGCCCTGGAGGCTCTCGCGGTCGACGACACCGCGCTGGAGGGCATCGCCTTCCACGAGCCGTTCGGCCTCATCGACTACGTACGCCTGCAGACCAGCGCGCGGTGCACGCTGTCCGACAGCGGCACCATCAGCGAGGAGGCCGCCATCCTCGGCTTCCCCGCGGTGACCCTGCGCGAGTCGATCGAGCGGCCCGAGGCGCTCGACGCCGGCGGGATCCTCATGACCGGGCTGGACCCGCACGGTGTGGTGGAGGCGGTGCGGGTCGCGGTCGACCAGGTCGCCGCGGAGGGCGTGCCCTGCCCGGCGGACTACCGCGTGCCGGACACCTCCCGCCGGGTCGTCGACTTCATCCTCTCCACGGTCCGCCGGCACCACCAGTGGGCCGGCATCCGGGTCTGACGGCCGGGGCCGCCGCCCCGGTCAACAGGGCGGTTCCAGCTCCCGCTGGTCGCGCTCCCGGCGCAGTTCCTCCGGGAGCAGCTCGCGGAGCTGGTCGGGCAGGAACGGCAGGTCGAGCAGGCTCAGCTTGAGCTGGTTGCGTTCCTGGTAGCGCTGCGGGTCGAAGCGGACCACCCGGCCGGCGTCCCGGCGGTAGCGGATCTGCACCGCCCCCTCCGTCGCCGCCTCCTTGATCACCAGCCCGTCCATCTCGACGGCGACCGCCGCCGAGTGCGGCTGGAGGTCGAGCCGGATGCTCTCCTCCGGGGCGAGCACCACCGAGCGGGAGATGCCCGCCATCGGCGCCGACGGGGTCACCACCACGGCGTCCGCCGCCGGCGAGATCAGCGGGCCGCCCGCCGCGTAGCTGTACGCCGTCGAGCCGGTCGGCGTGCTGACCACCAGCGCGTCGCAGCGGTAGTAGCCGTACCGCTGGCCGTCCACCGCGAGGGTGGCGGTGACGAACCCGGAGCCGGGCTGGCGCACCAGCGCGATGTCGTTGAAGGCCACCACGTCGTCGCCGCACACGTCGCAGGCGAGGCAGGCGTGCGACTCGACGGTGAAGTCCTTCGCCGCGAGCCGGCTCAGCGCGTCCGGCAGGTCCGGCGGCTCGACCTCCACGAGGAAGCCGAGCCGGCCCAGGTGCACGCCGAGCACCGGCTTCGGGTCGCGCACCGCCATGCGCAGCGCGCCCAGCATGGTCCCGTCGCCGCCGATGCTGATCAGGGCGTCGGCGCGGACGGCCAGCTCGTCCGCGGGGACGGGCTCGACGCAGGACGGCACCCGGTGCCCGTCCTCGGCACGGACCAGCAGCGTCTTGCGGTGGCGCGACGCCCACCGCTCGATGATCCCGACCACCTCGGAGACGTCCCCGGTGGGGTGCAGCACCAGACCCAGTCCCGCCACCCGTACAGCTCACCACATCCGGAGGCGATCGGCGGGGCGTACGGGCAGGACGCCGGCGGCGGGACGCGGTGATCAAGTAACCCTCGCGCACCTTTGTTCGTTTGGGTGACTGTGGTCCCGCCGCACCGCGCCGATGACGTGCCTCGTTCACGTTCATCCGGTCGCGGGGCTCGACAACCGTCAATCGTCGCGACAGAGGAAGCCATGGATCAGCATCCGGCAATCCCGATCGGGCCCCTTGCCGCGGCGGTAAGAACGACCGGCGTGAAACGGTGACCGCGCTGACGGCTCCCGGCAGCGGCGACACCTCCGCGTCACCGCCCGAGCTCGGCAAGGTGCGGCTGCTGCTGGCGCTGCTCCCGGTTCTGGCGGCGCTGGGCGCCTACGCCACCATCGATCTCTCTCCGGCCACCTTCCCGAATCTCTACCGGGTCGTCGTCGTACTTGCCGTCGTGCCGGCGTTTTTGCTGCTGGTCAGGCCGCGGACGGCCACCGTCGTGGTGCCCAGGCTCTTCATGTGGCTGGCGGTGACCTGGGCGTTGTGGCTGCCCGTCTCGCTCTTCTGGACCGTGGACGCGGACACCGGGCTCCGGAAGATCGGCTCGATCTCCTACGCGTTCGCGGCGGGGCTCTGCGTGCTGGCCTTCTCCGGTGGTTCACGCACCGGTGTCGCCACGTTGCGCCTGGGCTGGACCGTGGCGTTCCTGGTCACGGGAGCGATCGCGGTCTGGGAACTGCAATCGGGACGCCACCTCTCGGACGCGGCAGCCCTCGGCGGCCCCGACGCGACCCTCACCGCCAGCACCTTCTACAACCCCAACAACTACGCCGGATTCCTGTTGACCTGCCTCCCCTTCCTCGTCTGGGGCGGCATCGTCGCGAGGTCGACGCTGATCCGCGTCCTGCACGCGGGACTCATCGTCTTCTGGATCGTCCTGATCGTGGCCACGCAGAGCCGCACGGGCTTCCTGGGCGCGCTGGTGGTCGGCCCCGTGGCGGTGTGGTGGTTCGGCCGGGCGGCGAGCCTGCGCCAGCGGCCGGTGGCGGTGCCGGTGCTGGTGCTCGGTCTCGCCGCGTGGATCGGTCTGTCGCTCGCCGCCGCGAGCGAGCCGGGGCAACGCGTGCTGGGACAGTTCACGTCCCCCTTCGAGGAGAACGACAGTCTGCGCGCCTCCGACCGGATGAGGGTCAATCTGACGCTGCTGGGCTGGCGGCTGTTCGTCAGCTCCGGACTCCTCGGGCGTGGGGCCGGTTCGTTCGAGTTGCTCGCCGGTCAGTGGCAGCAGGTCGATCTGGGCGGCACGACGATGGCGCACAACAGCTTCGCCGAGATCGCCGCCGAATTCGGCCTGCCGGCACTTCTTCCGCTGTTCGCCGTCATCGTGGTGCTGGTGCACGTCACGCTACGGCGGACGGCCGCTGCGGCGCACCGGGCGGAGGCGTTCGACCTGCGCATGGCGACCGGCCTCGGACTTGCCGGGTTCGCCGCGAGCGGTCTCGCTGCCAGCTCGATCCTCGCCTCGCCCTGGTGGTGGATGCTGCTGGGCCAGGCCTCGGCCCAGGCCTGGCTCCTCTACCGGATGTGCCCGTCGCGAGGCGACCGGCCAACCGACCGGAGGCCGGCTGGCAGCCCGTGGGTCCGGGCCGACGATCAGGTTGCCGGCCCGCGAGCCCTCCTCGTCGGAGCGAGGAGGAGTTAGTGCTGCGACGCCACTCCGGTGCCGGGGCGTCTCCCTTCTACCGGCACGTGTCCCATCTCGCGATCAGCACCGCCCTGGCCCAGGGCATCGCGATGCTGACCTCCGTGTTCCTGGCTCGCCTCTACCCACCGAGGGAGTTCGGCGAGTTCTCGATCGCGCTCTCGCTCGCCCTGATCGTCGCGACGGCGGCCACCCTCCGCCTGGAGATGGCGGTTCCGCTTGCCGAGGACGAGCGTGAAGCCGTGGTGCTCACGGCCACCGCTGTCATCGCCAGCGTGCTGGTTGCCGTTGCCATGCTGGCAGTCCTGGTGATCCACCTGGTGGTGACCGGCCACCGGTGGTCCGCTTTCGGTGCCGGGGCAGGTGTGTGGCTGGTGCCCGCCATGGTGGCGACACTCGGCACGTCGGCGGCCGCCCGAATGCTCCAGAGTCGTCGGGAGAGATTCGCGGCGGTCAGCGGGGCGACCGTGCTGGGCGCCGCGGTGCAGGGCGTCGGGCAGCTCGTGGCTGCGCCACTGGGCGCGGGCGCGACCGGCCTGACGGGGGGCTACGTGGCGGGACGCGCCTGGTACTCGGTGGCGCTGCTGCGCCGCTCGGGCGTACTCGGCGTCCGTTCCGCCTCCGAGTGGTGGTCGGCGACCGTGAAGTGGCGGCGCTTCGCCCTGCTGACAAGTCCGCCGGCGTTGCTGAACATGATCAGCGTCGGAGCCGTCGCACCGGTGGTGGCGGTCTGCTACGGAGTGACGCTCTCCGGGCTCTTCGCGTTCGCGACCCGCCTGCTGACCCTGCCGGCCGCCCTGATCGGGCAGGCGGTCGGCAGCGTCTTCTTTCCCAAGATCGCCGCTCTGGAGCGGGACGGCGGCGACGTCCGGCTTGCCGTGGAGCGGGTCACCACCGGTCTGGTGTTCCTCTCGGTACCGACCTTCGGATTCGTTCTCCTGCTGGGTCCGGAGCTGTACGTGCTCGCCTTCGGCGCCGAGTGGCGGAACGCCGGTTCCATCTCGGCCCTGCTCGCACCCTGGCTCGCTGCCTCGTTCGTGTCGTCGCCGCTCAGCACGCTGATGACGGTCAAGGACAGGCTCCGCAGCCTGCTGCTGCTGTCGGGCCTGGAGACCGCGCTTCGACTGGGCTCGCTCGCGTCCGGGCTTCTGATCGGCTCCGCCATGGTCGGGATCGGCGCGTACTCCTTCAGCGGCCTGGCGATCAGCATCGGTTATGTGGGCTGGTCGCTGCGCCTGGCCGGCTCGAGCCTGCGGAGCTGGGCCGGCTCCATCCGGAGCTACCTGCTCCTGGTCGGTGTCGCCTATCCGGTTCTCCTGGTCGCCAGGGGGCACCTCCCGCAACCCGTCTCCATGGCGCTGGCGGTCGCGTTGACCGCGGTTCTGCTCGGCTTCGCCGCCCGCTGGCTCTACCGGTACCGGCCGGGCGGCCCCGAGGGCACGCCGAAGCCCTCGGGGCTGTCGAGCGACAGCGAGGTCACGCCCGTGACGTCGGGAGCCAGCCGATGAGCCTGTCCAGTCGCCGGCGGGAACAGCTGAGCGCAGCTCCCTCGGCGGACCTGTCCACGCGCTGGCGCCTGGCTGTCGGGCCCGCGAACTACGCGGGACAGGCGCATCACTGGGCTCGCGCGGTCGAACGCCGCCTGGGCGGGTCCGCGGTCTCGTTCGCGGTGGAACAACGTCCCCGCCTGCGGCCCGGGCGCGGACTGTCGTTCCACGCCGACCACCGGCTGCCGCATCCGCGCATGACCACGCCGTGGGGGCGGAGCCGGCGGATGCGGCGCGTCCTGCGGGGTGCCACCCACGTCGCGGTGGACGGCTTCCTGCCGGTGTACGGCCGGGTGGGCAGGTCGGATCTCGGCGAGGACGTCCGGCTGCTGGCCCGCCAGGGCCTGCGGGTGGCACTGATCTCGCACGGCACCGACCTCCGCGACCCGGATGCCCACATCCAGCGGAATCCGTTCTCGTACTACGCCACCGCTCCCCGGGAGTGGGTGGACCTCGCTCGGGGGCTCGCCCGTCGTCATCGGACGATCGCCGCGGACCTCGGAGTCCCACTCTTCGTCAGTACACCCGACCTGCTTCTCGACGCGCCGTGGGCTACCTGGCTGCCCGTGTCCATCGCGGTCTCCGACTGGTGCACGCCACGCCCGGCCCTGACGGCCCGGCCCCCGACGGTGCTCCACCGCCCCAGTCGTACCGTCCCGCCGATCAAGGGCACCCAGATCATCGACCCCGTCCTGCGGGACCTCGCGACCCGTGGCCGCATCCGCTATCTGGCTCCGGAGACGGTCGCTCACGCCGCCATGCCCGAACTGGTGGCCGGCGCCGACATCGTGGTCGACCAGATCCTGACGGGCAGCTACGGGGTGGCCGCTGTCGAGGCCATGGCCGCGGCGCGTCTCGTCATCGGCTACGTCGATCCGCCCACTCGGGCCCTCATGCCGGACCAGCCACCGATCGTGGACGCGCCACCGGACCGCTTCGCGGCGGTCATGGAGGAGATTCTCGCCGACCCGGCGGCCTACGCGGACATCGCGGCGGCCGGCCCCGCGTTCGTCGCCCGGTGGCATGACGGCACAGCGGCGGCCGAGGCCCTGCGTCCGTTCCTGGACGGGTCGATCGCCACCACCTGAACACGGGCCTCGCCGAAGCAGGGAGACACATGGACGTGCCGAACGGCCAGATCAGAACCGATCGATGGCAGCTACGTGCGCCGACCGCACCCGCGCTGCATCGCACCGTCTGTGTGCCGACCGTCCATCCGGTGGGCGACCAGCGGATCCTCCGGTGTGCGCAGTCGGTGCTCGACGCCGGGTTCGACGTCCACTTCATCTGGCTCGGTGGGGAGCCGGGGGAGTCCCAGCCCCACGACCGCGTCCGGGAGACCCGGCTCCCCGCGCCGACGTCGTTCCGGGAGCGGATCCGGCTGGTGCCGCGGGTCGCCGAGCTGGCCCGCCGGGCGGATCCCGACGGCTGGCACATCCACGACTTCTACCTGCTGCCACGGGCACGCCGGTGGGCCCGCCGGACCGGTCGGCCGGTGCTCTACGACGTCCACGAGTACTACCCCGAGTACTACTCCGGGCGACTGCCCGGCCCGCGGCTGCTGCGCCGGCCCGCCCACCGCGTGATCACCGGTGTCGAACGCCGGTACGCCTCGGTGCTGGCCGGGGCGAACGTCGCCACCGAGGAACTCGGTGACCGGTTCCGTGGCTGGGGCATCCCCACCTCGGTCACCCCGAACTACCCGGCGGACGCGCTGCTCGGCGACGCGCCCCGGCCGCTCGTCCCGGAGCTGCTGCGCCGGGTGGTGCACACCGGCACCCTCACCTCGATGTTCGGCGCCGAGGTCATCGTCGGCCTGGCCCACGAGCTGGCGCGGGTCGCGCCGGAGGTGGAGTTCCTCGTGGTGCGGCGGTTCCCCTCGGCCGCGGCCCGGCGGGCCTTCGAGGGACTGCTGCGCCGGCACGGTACACCCGCGAACCTCGTCCTGCTCGACCCGATGCCGCCGCACGAGGTCGGCCGGCTCCTGGCGAGCTGCGGGATCGGCGTGTCGGCGCTGCAGGACGTCGGTCAGGCGGCCCTCTGCGTCAGCACCAAGCTCTACGAGTACGCCACCGTCGGGCTGGCCGTGGTGGCCTCGGACCTCCCGGCGACCCGGCGCTTCGTGACCCGCTCCATGGTCGGCGTGCTCGCCGACCCCCGCCGGCCCGAGGCCTTCGCGCAGGGCGTGCGGCGGTTGCTGGACGACGCCGACGAGGTGTGCGTGGCCGCGGACCGGCACGCGGCGGCGGCCCGCGCGGAGTTGTCCTGGGAGCGGACGTGCGCGCCCCGGCTCCGCACGCTGGTCAGTCAGGCCGTACGCTGAGGGACCTTCGTCTGGTTTATGCCTGTTTCCGTTTCTTCGTCCGGTATCGCCTCGTTGGCCCTGTCAGGTAGTTCAAGGTCGCGGCCGAGTAACGAGGAGCGGGTTTCTGTGACTGTCCTTCCTGCCGGGTGCCGGGTGTTGATCACCGGTGGCACCGGCTCCTTCGGTCAGACGATGGTGCGCCGCCTGCTCACCCAGGACGTCGGCGAGGTACGGGTGCTGAGCCGCGACGAGGCGAAGCAGGACGCGATGCGGCAGACCGTCGGCGAGAGCCGGGTGCGCTACTACGTCGGCGACGTGCGCGACCTCGACTCGGTGGCGCGGGCCTGCCGGGACGTGGACTACGTGTTCCACGCCGCGGCGCTCAAGCAGGTGCCCTCCTGCGAGTTCTTCCCTCTCGAGGCCATCCGGACCAACGTGCTGGGCAGCGCGAACGTGGTCGAGGCCGCCGAGGCCAACGGAGTGAGCAACGTCGTGCTGCTCAGCACCGACAAGGCCGTCTACCCGGTCAACGCCATGGGCATGAGCAAGGCCCTCATGGAGAAGGTGGCGCAGGCCCACGCCCGCAACCTCCCGGACAGCCCGACCACGGTGAGCTGCGTCCGCTACGGCAACGTCATGTACTCGCGGGGCTCGGTCATTCCGCTGTTCATCGAGCAGATCAAGGCGGGTCGCGCGCCGACCGTCACCGACCCGCAGATGACCCGGTTCCTGATGTCCCTGGAGGATTCGGTCGACCTCGTCGAGCATGCGTTCCAGCACGCACAGGCCGGGGACATCTTCATCCGCAAGGCGGCCGCCTGCACCATCGGCGATCTGGCCGAGGCGGTCTGCCGCCTCTTCGACGTGCCGGTCAAGCTCGACCTGATCGGCCTGCGGCACGGCGAGAAGCCGGACGAGACGCTGGCCACCCGCGAGGAGCTGATCCAGGCGGAGGACTTCGGCGACTTCTTCCGGGTGCCGGTCGACGCCCGTGACCTCAACTACGCCCTCTACGTCTCCGAGGGTGAGATCGGCGCCGGCCCGATCGAGGACTTCAACTCCGCCAACGCGCCCCGGCTCGGTGTACCCCAGATCATGGACCTGCTGCGCACGCTGCCCGAGGTGCGCGCGGAGCTCGCGCTGCGGGATCCGGCGCTGGCATGTTGAGGCTGGCCCTCACCGGGGCCGGCGGCTTCCTCGGGTGGCACGTCCGGGTGCTGCTGCGCGCCCTGGACTGGCCGGAGCCGGTCATCCTCACCCGGGCCGACCTCGCCGACCCGGCGAGGGTCGCCGCCAGGGTGAGCGGCGTCGACCGGGTACTGCACCTGGCCGGGGTGAACCGGGCCGACGACCCGACCGAGGTGGCGGCCGGCAACGTCCGGTTGGCGGTCGCGCTGGCCGACGGGCTGCGGGCCGCGGCCGTCCCGCCCGGCGGCGTGGTCTACGCGAACTCGGTGCAGGCCGGCAACGGCACCCCGTACGGCGACGGCAAGGCCGCCGCGGCGGCCGTGCTGGCGGACACCGGCCTGCCCCTCGACGACGTGCCGCTGCCCAACCTGTACGGCGAGCACGGCCGACCGTTCTACAACTCCGTGGTCGCCACGTTCTGCCGGGTCCTGACCGAGGGCGGCCGGCCGGAGGTCCACCAGGACCGGCAGCTCGACCTGGTGCACGTCACGGACGCGGCGGCGCGGCTCGCCGGCGTCCCGGCCGGCGGCTCGTGGGACCCGGCGCTTCCCGCGCTGCGGATCGGCGTCCGGGAACTCGCCGACCGGCTCACCACGATGGCCACCGGCTACCGGGCCGGGGACATCCCGGCGCTGCCCGACCGGCACCACGTCCGGCTGTTCAACACCTACCGCTCGCACTGCTTCCCGGCGCACTACCCGATGCCGCTGACCCGGCGGGCCGACGCCCGCGGCGAACTGGTCGAGGCGGTCCGGGCGCACGGGGGAGCGGGACAGACCTTCTGCTCGACGACCCTGCCGGGCGTCACCCGCGGCGAGCACTTCCACCTGGCCAAGGTGGAACGGTTCGTGGTGCTGCGCGGCACCGCCGACATCTGCCTGCGCCGGGTCGGCGACGGCGAGGTGCTGCGGTTCCCGGTGTCCGGGAACGAGCCGGTGCTGGTCGACATGCCGACCATGTGGGTCCACAAGATCGTCAACACCGGCTCGGACGAACTGGTCACGCTCTTCTGGACCAACGAGCTGTTCGACCCGGCCCGGCCGGACACCTGGGCCGAGCCGGTGGACCTGACGCCCCGGGTGGCGGTGCCGGCGTGAGGATCGGACTGGTCAGCCAGTGGTATCCGCCGGAGGGCGTCTTCATCCCGGGGAACCTGGCCCAGGGACTCGCCGAGCGGGGGCACGAGGTCCGGGTCCTCACCACGTTCCCCAGCTATCCGCACGGCCGTACCTATCCCGGATGGCGGCAGCGGTGGCGGCACCGTGAGGAGCAGGGATCGGTGCGGGTCCGGCGGGTGCCGTCCTACCCCAGCCACGACACCTCCGCCGCGCGGCGGGTGCTCAGCTTCGCCTCCTTCGCCGCCACCAGCACCCTCGCCGGGGTGAGCACCCTGCGCGGCGTCGACGTGACGTACGTCTACCACCCGCCGCCCACCACCGTCGCCGCGGCCGCCCTGCACCGCATCGCCCGACGAACCCCGGTCGTGCTGCACGTCCAGGACCTCTGGCCCGAGTCCGTGCTGCACTCGGGGATGGCGCCGACGGGCTGGGCCAGCCGCGCGTTCGCCGGTGGCCTGGCCCGGCTCATGCGCGCCGCGTACCGGGTGGCCGCCGCCGTCGTGGTGATCTCGCCGACCATGGCCGACCTGGTGGTCCGGCAGGGCGCGGACCCCGACCGGGTACGGGTGGTGTGGAACTGGACCGACGACGGGCTGTTCCGGCCGGTGCCGGCGTCGGCGGAGGCGCGGGCGGCGATCGGGCACCGGGGGCGGTGCACCGTGATGTTCGCCGGCAACCTCGGCCTGCTCCAGGGCATCGAGACGGCGATCCGGGCCGCCGCGCTGGTGCGGGACCGGATGGACCTGGTCCTGGTCGGCTCCGGCGCCGACGAGGACGCCGCCCGCCGGCTCGCCGCCGGGCTGGGCGCCGACAACGTACGCTTCGTCGGCCGGCAGCCCGCCGACCGGATGGCGGACCTCTACGCCGCCGCCGACTGGCAGCTCGTCTGCCTGCGCGACCTTCCGGCGCTCGCCGGCACCATCCCGTCCAAGCTGCAGGCCGCGCTGGCCTGCGGGGTGCCGGTGATCGGGTCGGTGGGCGGCGACGCGGCCGCGCTGATCGGCTCGGCCGGGGTCGGGCTGGTGGCCGCCCCGGAGGACCCGAGGGCGCTCGCCGCGCGGTTCGCCACGGCGGCGGCGCTGGCGCCGGCGGCCCGGGCGGAGCTGGGGGCACGGGCCCGACAGGTCTACCTCGACCGGATGTCGCTGTCGGTGGGCGTGGACCAGTTCGAGGACATCCTCACCAAGGCCGCCGCGGGGGCGCGCCGCTGACCGTCCCGGTCGGTGTCCCGCCGCGGCTTCCGCGGCGGGACACCTGGCCGTCAGCGGGCGGCCGATCCGGTGCGGTCGGCCAGGAACTCGTCGATCGCGCCCAGGACGACGCCGATCTGGGACTCCGTGAGCGCGCTTCCGCTGGGCAGCGTCAGCCCGTTGGCGAACAGGCGGTCGGCGGCACCGGTGAGGCAGCTCTCCGCGTCGGCGTACGCCGGCTGGAGGTGCATCGGCTTCCACACCGGACGGGTCTCGACGCCCCGCTCGGCGAGGTGGTCGGCGAGTTCCCGGGCCTGCCAGCCGGAGCGCTCGGGGTCGACCACGAGGCTGGTCAGCCAGCAGTTGGCCGCCGCGTCGTCGGCGCCGATCAGGGTGACCCCGGGGACCGGGGCGAAGAGCTTGGCGTACCGGTCGCGAAGTTGCCGCCGGCGGCCGATCATCCCGTCGAGGCGGCGCAGTTGCGCGCGGCCCAGCGCGGCCAGCAGGTTGCTCAGCCGGTAGTTGTAGCCGGTCTCCCGGTGCTCGTAGTGCCGGGCCGGCTCCCGGGCCTGGGTGGACAGGTGGCGGGCCCGGGCGAGCAGGGCGGTGTCGTCGGAGACGATCATCCCGCCGCCGGAGGTGGTGATGATCTTGTTGCCGTTGAACGAGAGCACACCCACCTGCCCGAAGGAGCCGGCGGCGCGTCCGGCGTGCGTGGCACCGAGCGCCTCGGCCGCGTCCTCCACGATCGACACCCCGGCCTCGGCGCAGACCGGCTCCAGCGCGGAGTAGTCGGCGCAGGCCCCGAAGAGGTCGACCGGAACGACCGCGCCGACCCGCTCACCGCGCGCCCGCAGGCGGCGGAGCAGGTCGGCGGTGAGCGGCACGTCGAGGTTGCCGGTCTGCGGGTCGCAGTCCACGAAGACCGGACGCGCGCCGGTGTACCGGACCGCGTTGGCGGTCGCCACGAAGGTCAGCGTCGAGACCACGACGACGTCACCCGGCCGCACGCCGACCCCGAGCAGGGCCAGGTGCAGCCCCGCCGTGCCGGAGCTGACCCCGACCGCTCCCCGGGTGCCGACCCGCTCCGCGATCTCGCGCTCGAAGGCCTCCAGGTCCGGTCCGACCGGCGCGACCCAGCCCGAGCGGAGCGCGGCGATCAGGTACGCCTCCTCCAGCGGCCCGACGTCGGGCGCGGACAAGTGGATGGTCTGGCTCATCGGTCGCCCCCGGTGGGTGTGGCCACCAGCGCCGCCAGGAACAGCAGGATCAGCGCCGCCACCACGTCGAGTACGCGTTTGCGCCGGTCCGGGCGCACCCGCCGCCCCAGGGCCGCGGGTGCGGGCGGGCTGAGCACAGCAGACGTCGGCACCGGTGCCACCTCCACGCTCTCCCGGCAGGTCAGGTCAAGGCCGGCAAAGGCCGGATAAGGGAATCCGCCGGGGTTTCCCCCTCAATAAACCGACGGACCAGCCGGGAGGACGCGGCCTGTCCGCCGGTGGGTCATGTCGGGCCGGTGGAGATCGGGTACCGGCCAGTAGACTCGGCGGCTGCCCGGGCCCGGCGAGGGGGAGACACGTGCTGCACCTGCGGATCATCGCGCCGACCGACCGGTCCGCGGCCGTGGCGGACCTGCTCGCGGAGACCCCGGGCGTCACCCACCTCGCGGTCATCCCCGGCGCCGCCCGCCAGCCCGCCGGCGACCTGATCCTCTGCGACGTCGTCCGGGAGAGCGCCGACCAGGTCCTGCACCGCCTCCAGGAACTCGACGTGGACGCGCGGGGCGGCATCTCCGCCGACGACGTGGAGCTGACCCTGTCGGCGCAGGCGGACAAGGCCGCGGCCGACGCCCCCGGCCACGGCGAGGACGCCGTGGTCTGGGACGAGATCGCCGCGAAGACCGGCGAGCAGACCGTGCTCACCGGCACCTTCCTGGCGCTGATCACCGTGGCCACCATGATCGCCGGCATCGGCGTGTTGCTCGACCAGCCCATCCTGATCGTCGGCGCGATGGTGGTCGGCCCCGAGTTCGGCCCGCTCGCCGCGCTCTGCGTGGCGCTGCTGCGCCGGCAGCCGCACATCATCGGCCGCTCGGTGCAGGCCCTGGTGGTCGGCTTCGTCGCCGCCATGCTGGTCACCGTGCTGAGCACCTGGGCGCTCACCGCCGCCGGGCTGGTCAGCCGGGACATGCTGCTGGCCGACCGGCCGCTCACCGACTTCATCTGGCGCCCGGACGCGCTCTCCTGGGTGGTCGGCCTGCTCGCCGGGATCGCCGGCATGCTCTCGCTGACCTCGAAGAAGTCCGGCTCGCTGGTCGGCGTGCTGATCTCGGTGACCACCGTGCCGGCGGCGGCGAACGTGGCGGTCGCGGCCGCCTACGGGGTGTGGCACGAGGCGGCCGGCTCCGCCCTCCAACTCGTGATCAACCTGGCCGCCATCGTGCTGGCGGGCCTGCTCACCCTGGTCGTGCAGCGCTGCTGGTGGCGGCGGGTGGAGCGGCGGTCCACCCGGGGCGTGCCGCGGCAGCGGGCCGACCAGCGGCCAGCGCGGGTCAGCGCCAGTCGTCGCCCGCCTCGAGACGCAGGCTGAGCAGCGTCGCCAGGGGCACCGACTCGCCGTCCCGGCCGCCGCGCCCGACCACCAGCGGTGGCGGGGCGGGCTCCGGGTCGGCCCCGAACAGGCGCGCCCGCAGGCTCGGCGGC